>JAISLQ010000023.1 GCA_031290885.1 Acidaminococcales bacterium | reverse complement strand
CAAAGCTCGAATACACCTTCAAGAACGATACCCTGTTTAAGATGCTTTTTGTGAAAAACCCCGATTTGCTCAAGCGGCTTGTCGCGGAACTGCTCGGCGTGAAGCACGGCAGCATTGGTAAGTTCGCGATAACGAACCCGGAAATGCCGCCGGAAGCGATCGGGGACAAGTTCTGCCGCCTTGACGTCAACATGACGGTGGATGGGCAAAGGGTGGACTTGGAAATACAGGTCAGGGACGAAAACGACTTCCCGGAGCGGACACTTTTTCATTGGGCGCGCGAATATTCGACCTCCCTCGGGGAGGGGGACGCCTACAGCGAACTCCCGCGGGTCGTCATCATCAGCATCGTGGCGTTCAGGATGTTTGACTGCCAAGAGTGCCACAGCGAGTTTCAGGCGCTTGAAGTTACGCGGCATGTGCCGCTGACGGACAGGCTGTCCTTGCAGTATTACGAACTGCCGAAGCTGCCGAAGGCAGTCAGCGCGGACAACGCGTTGGAGCTATGGCTCAAACTGTTTGACGCGGACACGGAGGAAGAATTGCGGCAAATTGAGGAACTGGGGGTGCCGATTATGCAACAGGCGATAGGAGCGTACCGCAGCGTCACGGCAACGGAAGAATTCAGGACGTTGGAGCGCATGCGTTCCGACGCCAGGCGCAACGAAGCGTCGGCGTTGGCCAATGCCCGGCGCGAAGCGGCAGAGGAAGCCGACGCGAAGTGGCGGGGCGTCGTCGCCGAAAAGGACGCGGCGCTTGTGGAAAAGGACGCGGCGCTTGTGGAAAAGGACGCGGCGCTTGTGGAAAAGGACGCGGCACTTGTGGAAAAGGACGCGGCGCTTGTGGAAAAAGAAGCAGAGATCGCGCGGCTGCGCGCCATGCTCCAGGAAGGTAAATAGCAGATACGGGAGCTATTTGTTTTGTTTCTCTGCCCTAAAGCCTATTACGCCCCGATACTCCGCCCCCGCACCCGCAGGGCAACGCGTGGGCCGCAACCCTGCGCCAACCGCCGGCCGCTGACACGGCCTTATACTTATTGTGTCTCCGATTAAGACACTCCTTAGGATTTGCGAGATAATTTGCCGTCCGGCGCGGCACGAAAGGCAAGCGAACCCGTAGGTCCGGCAAGGCTTCAGAAGAAAGCTGGGCGGTAAATCGGCCGTAAAGTCAGTAGGATTTTAATAGGGGAGCAGTACCGGCATCTTGCGCCGAAAGGCAAAAAGCGGGGACACTCCGCGCGCCGCGAAAAGAATGCGCGAAATGCCCCCCCAAACGCAGTTGTGCCGGTTTGCTTTGCGCGGATGCGCCTATTTTTTGTTTTTGAGTTCTTTCGGGCTAAGGCGGCGCGACACCTTGGTAACCGAGGCGGACTTGCCGGCGGCTGCGCCGCGCGCCGTCCGCGGCGCGCCATGGATGAGCACGGCGGCAAACTGCCGCGCAAATACTATTCATGGCTCAATCCGAAAACAGTATGGCTTTCGCCGGCGCGGATTGGCCGTTGCCAAACATGCCGCAGTATCCGTAGGCGGCTGTCGGCGATTCTCTTAAATATTTCGCTGTCGGCGGCAGGATTTTGCCCGACAACCGCCAAATATATAATGGTTGGCCGCCAGCTGGATTTTTCCGCCCGCGAACCGGCAAGGCTGCGGAGCGGCTCAGCCGGGCAGCCATATTTTAAGGCAGCCCGGTATTTTAAGGAGACACATGGTGGAAAAAATAGCCAGCAAAAGTTTTTTGGCTTCTTTATGGCGGCTTACCCGCGAGTATTGGCGTTCCGAGGAAAAATACCGCGCCGCTTTTTTGCTGGCCGCGATCATCGCGCTCAGCCTTGGGCAAGTGTACATGTTAGTTGTGCTCAATCGGTGGTACAACGATTTTTACACCGCCTTGCAGGAATACAAGAACGCGGAAATAATCGGTGCGGTAAAGGATTTTTGCCTGATCGCCGCCGTATATGTTTCCATAGCGGTTTATTCGTATTATTTGCAACAAGTGCTGCAGATGCGCTGGCGCACTTGGATGACCAGGCGGTATGTCGAGCATTGGCTTACGGCCAGGACTTATTATCTTTTGCAGATGTTTGAGAAAGACACGGACAATCCCGACCAGCGCATAAGCGACGATATCAAGCTGTTTGTGGAAAGCACGCTGTCTTTGGCGCTGGGGCTGATCAAAAATATAGTTTTGTTCGTATCTTTTGCCGGCATACTATGGAGCCTGTCCGGGGCGCTTGACCTTGGCCCCTATGGCATTCCCGTTTCCATCCCGGGCTACATGCTTTGGGTAACCGTGCTTTACGCGGCGGCCGGCACCTATCTGACCGACAAAACCGGGCGCGCGCTGGGGCGGCTGAATTTTGAGCAGCAAAGATTTGAGGCGGATTTTCGCTACAGCATGGTCAGGCTGCGCGAAAACAGCGAAAACGTGGCTTTTTACAAGGGCGAACGCTTTGAGGGGGATTATTTCGGCAAAAAATTTTCCATATTGATTGCCAACCTTTGGAAGATTGTCCGCAAACAAAAACAAGTGGTCGCCCTGACTTCCACTTATTCCCAGGTATCGGTTATCGTGCCGCTGGCTTTGAGCATGCCAAGGTATCTGTCCCGCGCCATAAACCTTGGCGGGCTCATGCAGATAACGGCGGCTTTCGGTCGGGTACAGGACGCCCTTTCTTTTTTCGTCGACGCCTATGTAACTATGGCGCAGTGGTATTCGGTGGTGGCGCGTCTCACCGGCTTTCAGCGGCACATGAACGAAATCCGGGAAAAATATCGGCAGAAAGGGCAGGATTATCTCAAAGGGGCGGCCGGCAGCCTGCTTTTGAAAGATTTGTCGGTCAACCTGCCGGACGGACGGGAGTTGATAAGCCGTTTGAATGTTGATTTCGCCCCGGGCTCAACCTGGATAGTCAAAGGGCCGAGCGGATCGGGCAAAAGTTCGCTCCTGCGTTCTTTGTCCGGGCTGTGGCCGTATGTCAGCGGCGAGATTGTTTACCCGGCAGGCATAAAGATGTTCCTGCCGCAAAGGTCTTACCTGCCGCTCGGTTCATTGCGCGACGCGCTTTTGTACCCGGGGCGCTCTGGTGTCGCCGATGAGCGCGTCAAAGAGGCCCTGGCGCTCTGCCGGTTGGAATGGCTGGCGGCCGAGCTTGATAGGGAAGAAGATTGGGCGCATATTTTCTCGCCCGGCGAGCAGCAGCGTATCGCCTTTGTCCGTGCGCTCATCCACGCCCCGGACTGGCTGTTCCTGGATGAGGCTACCTCGGCCATGGACGAGGCGCTGGAGCGCGAAATGTACGAACTTTTGGCCGCACGCCTGCCCGCCGCAGCCGTTATCAGCGTTGGCCACCGAAGCACGCTGGGCAGTTTCCACCGCAGCCAGCTCATATTGACGGGCGGCGGGGGCTGGCGTGCGCAATGACAAGGCTTCGGCGGAAGTTATCTTAAAAGGCGCGCCGGCAGAAACCGGCCGCGCATGTTGGGGGAAACTGGGAAAATAAAATTTTCAGGGGGGATATTTCATGAAAGTTCTTTTGCTCAACGGCAGCCCGCATGAAAAAGGCTGCACTTTTACCGCGCTCAGCGAAGTCGCCGGACAATTAGAAAAAGACGGCATCGAAACGCAGTTTTTGCACATCGGCACTAAACCGGTGCAAGGCTGCGTTGCCTGTCAGGGCTGCGCCAAAAGCGGATATTGCGTGTTCAAGGACGACAAGGTAAACGAATGTGTCGATCTTTTGAAAGCCGCCGATGGGTTCGTGGTAGGGTCGCCGGTGTACTATTCCGCGCCTAACGGCGCTTTGTGCGCCTTCCTGGACAGGCTGTTTTATCGCAAGGCCCAAGCCTACGCTTACAAACCGGCGGCTTGTGTGGTCAGTTGTCGGCGCGGCGGCGCCACGGCTTCTTTTGACCGCCTGAACAAGTATTTTACCATTTCGCAAATGCCGGTTGTTTCTTCGCAATACTGGAACAGCGTCCACGGCAACACGCCCGAAGAAGTAAGGCAGGACGCGGAAGGGCTGCAAACCATGCGCACCCTCGGCAACAACATGGCTTGGCTTTTAAAGTGCATTGACGCGGCCAAGGGCGTAGTCGCACGACCGGAAACGGAAGCCCCGGCCAGGACAAACTTCATCCGCTGACACTTTGCCGATGCAGTCCGCCGCCCTTTCGACGGACTGCGCGGCTTGCCGCGAACGCAAATGCGAAGCGAGGCGACACACACCGCAACAGGCCGCGCGCGGCCATGCGCGTGGGTTGTTAGCCACTTTTGGCCGCGCCGCCGAAAAAGTCCAGCTTAAGGTAAAGCCTGTCTCTGTCGTCTTGCGTTATGCCCAGATACCGCTGGGTCGTCGCGAAAGAGCTATGGTTG
>JAISLQ010000022.1 GCA_031290885.1 Acidaminococcales bacterium | reverse complement strand
CGGAGAACCTGTCTCCCGAGGCGGCGCGCCCCGCCCCCATGCCGGATTTTCCCCTGTGGAGAGGCGACGCGCCGTTCGCCGAATCGCTCGCGCCCTATTACAAGGCGGTTAAAAAATATATCTCCGGCAGACTGTAAAATCCGGCGGGCAAGAAAGGGGAAAAAGGCCCCTTGCGGCCGTTAAGCCGCCGGCGGGGCATTGCCGGCGGATGTCGCCATCCTTCGGCTTTACCCCGCCGCGCGGAAGTTATATATTGTTGCTTGGAGCGTAGAGATTCAACCTTATGTCCAGGCCTATCGAGTACGGCATCCCGCTATTGTCGCGGTTGCCGGTGAGGGTTGTGGCGGCGTTGTTATAACCGATAAAACCGCCCATGTACGCTATACTGCTGTCCGCGGTGTTGATTGCGCTGATGTCATTGCTGTTGGATGTGCAATTCGTTATCGTCCCATCGTTTCCCCCGGCTATGCCTCCCGCATAGGAGGAGGAGGAGACTGAACCGCTCGATTCGCAGCCTTCTATCGTACCATTATTATCCCCGGCGATGCCTCCCGTAGCGGAGTAGTGGGTGTGCGACATAGAAATAAATATCTCAGGAAAATTCAGTAAAGGGTTTGAAAGCAAGGCAAATTAGCTGTATATTCATGAGGTAAAATTACTTCATGGAGATGATGTCAATGATGCAAGCAGGCTCAAGTCTGGAAAAACGGCGAAAAGAATTGATTCAGAGAATCAGCGGTATAGAAGTCATGCGTTGCGGTAATTTGAATATGCGTCACAATAAAATCAAACGCAAAAACGGCGAAATTATTATAAATGGTCCTTATTACAACTTGACGCGCAAAGATGCCAATGGCAAAACCATTTCGCAAACCATACCGACAAGTGAGGCAGAGCGTATAAAAGAGGAAGTAGAAAATTACAGGATGTTCAAAAAGCTTTGTGACGAGTATGCGGGAATTTGTGAGCAAATCGCAATAGTAAAAGCTTCCTTGGGAAATTCGGACGATGAGTGTAAAAAAAACTGAATTATGCGGGAGAATATGAATCAGAGATAGGGCGTTTTGCGGAAAGTATATATAATAGGCCGGTAAACGACGCTATTCCCGACATACGCGAGACAGAGGAAGGATTTCGCAAAGCGGCTCTTGCGGATGCGAATGTAGCTTTCACACAGTTACTGAATGATATCCCGGAAACGGCGCCGGCGTGTCCATGTTGCGGCAAGACCATGCGCAATTTGGGCAAACGGGCAAAGAAGCTCGTAAGCCTGCTCGGCGAGAGCGAGATTTCAAGAAATTATTACGAATGTGAAGAGTGTCGCGAGCATTCACTGCCTAAAGACGTAATATTAGACATAGAAAGAACAATGTTCACGCCCGGAGTCAGGCGCGTCGCCGCCAAACCGGGAAGTTGCGATTCATTTGAGTTCGGCAGCGTGACGATGAGTGAATTATGCGGGATCGTTGTCTCAAGTAAGGATATCGAAAGGATATCGGAGGCTATTGGAGGTGAAATCGAATATGAAAACAAAAAGAACATGGAGATCGCGTTTTCCGGCAAGATGTATGAAGCCCCTGCCAAACCGATGCCCATAATGTACATTGAGTTCGACGGTACAGGCATACCCATGATAAAAAAAGAGCTTAACGGCAGACAGGACAAGCAGGAAGACGGAACCTCAAAGAGCCGTGAGGCCAAAGTGGGCTGCATTTTCACACAGACCACAGTTGATGGCGAGGGGCATCCCATCCGCGACAGTGACAGTACGACATATTTCGGCGCAATAGAAACCGCTGAAGATTTTGGCAAGCGGCTTTATGGAGAGGCTACGCAACGCGGCGTACAGGGAGCCGGGCAAGTTGTGGTTATAGGGGACGGCGCAAGATGGATATGGAATCTGGCAGATCTTCACTTCCCCGGCGCCATTGAAATCGTGGATTTGTTCCACGCTAAAGAGCATGTTGGGGAACTCATCAAACAATTGGAACTGGATGAAAAAGTGCGTTTACACTACAAAAGAGAATGGTATGCCCTGCTTGAGCAGGGCAATATCACTGAGCTTACAAAAGAGTTCGCCACACTTCATGCAACGGACAAAGAACAGCAAAAACAGATAGACAGGGAAATCGGATATTTCAGAGAGAATGCTGAGCGCATGCAATATAAGAAATTTAAGGCCATGGGCTTGTTTGTCGGCAGCGGCGTCATTGAAGCGGCTTGCAAAAATGTTATCGGCAAGCGCCTCAAACAGTCAGGTATGCACCGGTCCCTCAACGGCGCCAACAATATTATCGCTTTGCGTTGCGCTGTTTTGTCCGACAGTTTTGACAACTTCTGTGTCCATTTACCAGCCGCATGATCCCTTTTTTGCCTACAAATTTGTCGACCACCGTGCGTTCTGGCGAACGCACGGTGGTCGATGATGCTCCTGATCATGACGACCAGAACTCCGAAAGCGACAACCCCACGGCTGAGAAACCGTCACAAGACGGCAGAGCGCGCGAGAAAGACAGCGGCAAAGGGACGGAGCGCACCTCGGAGTTTGACGCGTTTTGGGAGCGATACCCGCGCAAGGTCAATAAGCAGGGCGCGTTAAAGGCGTGGAATGCCAAGAAAAAACAGGACGTTCTTGACGCCGACCGAATACTCGCGGCGGCGGAGGCCTATGCCAAAGCGGCGATATGCCTG
>JAISLQ010000021.1 GCA_031290885.1 Acidaminococcales bacterium | reverse complement strand
GATCTTGTTTCGGAAATATACATGAAGGGCAAAGTCGCCACGCCCGAACTGGAAAAAGCCGCGTTTATGCAGGGCTACCAAGTGGCGCTCGTCATCGGCGCGTTGTTTGCCGCGCTGGGGGTGTTCTGCTCTTTGACTAAGGGAAAAAACATTGCGGAAAGTAAAAATATTTGACGGCAAAAATCACAAAACCAATATTTTGGGCGCCCTGCTCCTGGCGCTTTCCCTGCTCGCCCAGTCGCTCCGGCTGGTTTTGCCGCTGCCGCTGTTCGTGTCCATGTTTATTGTCGGCACGCTGCTCAACGCCATATTGCTTATGGCAACGTCCGCCGCCGGCCTTAAACCGGCGCTGATCATCGCGTGGGCAGCCCCGGCTGTCGCCCTGCTGCAAGGGCAGCTGCCCGGCCTCCCTTTCGTCCCGCTTGTCGCGGTCGGCAATACCGCCTACATATTGCTGCTTGACACTTTCAAAAACCGCAATAAATGTTTCGTTCTCGTCGCGGCGTCGTCCGGAAAGACCGCCACCCTTTTTTTCGGCGCCTGGGCGCTTTTGCTGGCGCTGAACTACCCGCCGCTGATAGGCACAAGCTTCAGCTTTGTAATGAGCTGGCCGCAATTTGTTACCGCCTTGGCGGGCGGGCTGCTCGGACAGTTCTTGCTTGCGCGCCTGGGCGGCAAATTATCCGCCGGCCCTTATTGACAGAAAACGGAGCCATGTGGTAAAATACCTTCGTTGTCTATGGTGGCAAAGTTTTTAAAACGCGGTGGCTGTGGTGAAGCGGTCAACACGGCGGATTGTGGATCCGTTACGCGAGGGTTCGAACCCCTCCAGCCACCCCAAACCTTGGGGCGTAGCCAAGCCGGTAAGGCACGGGACTTTGACTCCCGCATGCGTTGGTTCGAGTCCAGCCGCCCCAGCCAAAGTGATCCACTAGCTCAGTTGGCAGAGCACCTGACTTTTAATCAGGGTGTCCCGCGTTCGAGCCGCGGGTGGATCACCATTTTTTCGCGCAAATACGGATGTTTTGCCGCGTTTTGCGGGAGTGGCGGAACGGCAGACGCACCAGACTTAGGATCTGGCGCCGCAAGGCGTGGGGGTTCAAGTCCCTTCTCCCGCACCAAAATAACAATCACATTTTGATGGGGTTAGTAGGACTCGAACCTATGACCTCTTCGATGTCAAAAAGCCGCTCTAATGGCTATAATCAGCCTGTGAAGCGGCTTTTGCTCGTTTTGGGCATGAAAAGCGCTGTACGTATTTATGCGGGTTTTGGCCTCTTTTTTTGCCCCGTAAGGCACAAAATAAGGCACAAAAAATCTTTACTTAACTAAAGTATCAAACACGCTCTGCATTACCGCCGCCGGCCGAGTTTCCACCCGTTCCGTTACGTGAATATAAGTGTCCGCCGTAAAGGATTTTTTTGTGTGGCCGAGTTGGTGAGATGTCGCGGCAAGGTCAATGCCCGAGCGCATTAAATAACTTCCGTGCATGTGGCGCAGAAGGTGCGGGGTTATGCCCGGAAGGGAGTGTTTTTTTACAAAGCGTTTGAGGAAGTTGTTAAACGCGTCCGGCTGGCCGGGTTCGCCGTTCCCCTTGGCGAACAGCCAGCGACCAAAGGAAACCACTTTAATTTGCTGCGGGCGGCTTACGTATTCGTTCAAAAGCCGGGCAAGCACGGGCGGCAGGGATAAAACCCTTTGCCCGGCGGCTGTCTTTGTGTCTTTTATAACATTGCCGAGGCCGTGAACATAGACAACCGCCCGGCTTATCTTTAATGTTTGGGCGGCAAAGTCTATATCCTGCACTTTCAGCCCGAATATTTCTTCGCGGCGTAGCCCGAGCAGGAAAGCCAGCAATACCCAAATTTGGTGTTTGAGCACTGCCTTGCCCATAATGAGCGAAACAAACAGCGATACCCGATCAGGGGAAGGCAGTTCCTTCGGCGCGGTTTTTCTTTTGGGCGGATCAACTTTCGCCAAAGGGTTAAAGGGTATAAAATCCCACTTGGCGGCATAGGTCAAAAGTTCGTTCAAAAGCGCGTAATGCTTGTGTATGGTTGCCGAAGAAAGCGGCTTGCCGTGTGCGCCGATGTCCGGCCGCCGCAGTTGGTCAAGAAGTTCAAGGCAATGAAAAGGCGTAATTTTATGTATTTGCAGATGGCCGAGGGCGGCAAGTATTCTATCCGCCACGAAGTCATTGCAGGCGATTGTTTTATGCGCAAGGGCGGGCATGGCATATTTGTCTTTCCAGTAGGCATAAAACTGTTGCAGCGTCATTTTTGGCGTTGAAGCCGGCAGCGCTTTCCCGGTCATACATTCGGCGACGAAAAGATTATATTCCTTTTTCGCCTGGTTTACGTTGTCCGCCTTTATGGTTTTGGTGAACTTTCTCTGCCTGCCGTTTTCGTAGCCGCCCGGCACGGTCAGCAAATAAGAGTTGTTGCCGCGTTTTTGGATTTTTGCCGGCATTATGGACACCTGCCTGTTTTTATATTGACCGATAAGGGGAAATACGCAGGGCGGGCATTGGCTCTTCGCGGCTATTTTCTTTCGTAAATAGTACCCCTATGCCCAATTTCCAAGACGTAGACCCATAAGCTATTATCGACTATCCTGTATATAATCCTATAGCTACCGACAACACAACGATACCGAACTAAATCCCCCCGCATTGGCTGTGCGTCATATTTTTCGGTATATGGGTTGGCCGCAAGCTCGTCTAATGCCGCCTCTATCTGTTCTCTTACCAGTTTGCGCAATGAGCGCTTTTGCTGATAGGCGGCAGGCGAAAGCTCCACTTTATACATTTTGCAATGACCGCGGTTTCCAGATTATGCCCTTGCCGGCCATAATGTCATTTTCCGCCTCTATGACCCGTTTTTCCTCTTCCGGCGTGAGTACGAGCGAGCCATAATAATAAATCATTTCTTTGACGGGTATTTCTTCCGCCGCCGCCGCGTGTTCTTTCCAGGGCTTTTCTTTGTGCGTCATGGCGGAAAGCTGAAAGGCGGTATATTTCATGTAGTCGCGCGCTATGTCATTTAAAAAATTCAATGTTTCAGGCGAGAAGCTTTCGGCCACCCCGGACAAGCAACCTTCTTTTTCGTCATGCTCGCCGATAAAGGGTATATTCGCGTTGCCAAGCGTCTTGTATTGACAGTAAATTTCCGGGCAAACAGGGCCGAATTTCCAAGCCTCGAACTTAGCGTCAAAAAGCGGCCTGCCAAACATGCCGCAATGCCACGCCTGGGCATAGTACAAGAGTTTTTGCAATTTCATGTGGGTAAGCTGTTCCCCGGCGTCCTGCGCCAAGGCTATAAAAAAATCGCATACATCGCGGACGGTTATTTTTTTCATTGTGCTAACTCCTTTCATCGCCCTTTCTGCCCCGCTTTTTCGGCGGGGCTTTTTGCGCTTCGGTGGTGGGGGGTGCGCTCCGTTCACTTACCTTGCCAGTAATCCCCCTTACAGAACATTTTTATCCAAAACTCGCGCTAAACATAGCAAAACACCACCTTTTGATACCGTCAATGATGGCTACTTCATTGTTTTCCTTAATAATAATGTCATTAACAAAAGAGACAACATTATCTAAAAAATCTTTTTTACTAAAAACGCGAGCAATTAAATCAGCATTAAGCTTTTTGCGTTTAAGGCGGAATTCTTCGCTTGCCCATAAAGATATTTTAGCGCGCCTGTCATCAATGCGCCTGTAATCATCATATTCGCACTCTTCGTCATCTTCGTCAAAATTATCATTTTTACTAATTGTAACTTTAAAACCGGCTTTTGATAAATACGCACAAGCGCGCTGGAAATCGCGTTCGGCCTTTTCCTCCGGCGTGGGTTCTTTATAGCCGATCAGTTCGTCAATGCTGATTTTGAAGTAGTCGGCCAGCTTCATCAGGGCATATATGCCGGGTTCTCTTCCTTTTTCCCAATTTGCATATGTTGTGTAAGGAACGCCGAGCATTTGAGCCAATTCAGTTCGATTTAGACCGCTTTTTTCCCGAAGCCTTTTAAGGTTATCAATAAAAGCCATAGTACACACCCCGTATACTTATAATAAATTAATTATCCGCAAAAGGCAATAAAAATATTCCAAAAGGTATTGACAACTAAAGGAATATAATTTACCATTAAAGGCAAATACTGCTTTAAGTATTTTATTTATCTTAAGCGGTAACAAAAAGGAGTGTGCGCCATGATTATTAGCAGGCAAAAGTTTGAGCTGTTACTTGCGGATAAGGAAACCACCATCAAGGCGATTGCGGAAGCCGCTAAATTAAGCAATCCGACAGTAACAAAGATTCGGAGGGAATTACCCATGCTACCGCGTACGGTGGGCAAGGTGGCGCGAGTTTTTGGCGTCGAAGTGGAATACCTTGTCAAAGCGGACTAATGCCCCTGTAGAGCAAAGCGCGCCATAGGGTCAACGGACAAACGGAAACCCGCCATACGGGGCAACACGCAAAAGCGACGCAAAACAGGCGGCCATTTACGCATGGGAACTTCTTGCCAATACCCTCACTTAAGGTGAAGTCCGGGCGGTTTATTACGAAGTGCCGGAAAGCCTTGTATCGTTCAGGAGCGTTGCAGACACTAAAAGGCCGCTGACAGAAAAACGGTTGCAAGCCTTAAAAATTTTGCAGGATAAAAACAGGGCGAGGGCAGCAAATATTTAAATGCCCACTTTACCCTTTTTCCTTCGGCGTACTTCGCCAGCAGACCAAATCAAAACCGAAACGGGTATAAAGTATCGGGCTGGCAATTTAATTTTCGCAGAAAAGGCGGAAACCCCGGAAAATAATATTTCCCAAAAGAAATTATTTCCCAATGTGGAGCAAAAAACACTCCACCGTGGAATGAAAAACGTTCCACCGAGGAAGCGGAAATAAAAACAGCGGAAGAAAAATAATTGCAAACTGCTCCACGGAAAAAACGCACTTAAAAACGAAAAAGGCTTATGGGTTACAAGCCCATAAACCGGCGAACCTACTCAAAATTGAGCAAGTTAAACGTATTAGGGAAAGGGGGGTTAAAATGCTCGTTACAATCAAAGACCTTGCCGGGATGGAAGGGATTTCCGAAAACGCCTTGCGCGGCTGGATACGCGAACACAAGTTGCCGACGGTTCGCGTCGGGGCGCGGATTATGATACGCATGGGGACGTTCGAGGACTGGCTGAAAGAACATGAACAAGTCATTGAACCGCCGGAAAAATTCAAGCCGCCGGAAAGCAGTTACGAACCCAAAAGCAGAGCCGCGCAAAAGATGAAAAAGATTTACTGACAAGGGCATGACAAGTCAATTATGCCACCAAAAAAGCGTAGAACAAACGCAAAATTCAAACTGAAAGGATTGATTTTTGAATGAGAAAAGAAAGGCAAGCGGGAATTTTCGATTGCGAGGAAGGCGGCAGCCATGAGAGTTGAATTTGGCAAGGAAAACCCGGAAAGTTTGCTGTATGGCGTTGCCATTTGCCTTGACGCGCTGGGCGCAAGCATTGAAAGCCAGAAATCTAACTGCAAAAATTTGCACGAAGCCGCGCAAATGCTTAGCGAAATTACGTATGCCGTAGCGGAACAAATCAAGAAAGAAGGCGACAAAAATGCTAATGCATGAACTGTTTGGGCGGCGCATTGCCGAGATATGCGACGGCGACCGCCCGCACCCGAGCCGCGAAACCAAAACGCTTGAAGAATTGGCGCGCTGGGCGCTGGCCATAGCGGAATGCGAGGCGCTTTTTGAAAATGGCAAATGCCGCCGGGCAGTACCCCAAATGGCGGCATTCGGCGAATGAGACCTTGGCGGGAAACTATTCGCTGATTGCCATTTTACCAGCGCAAGGGCAATTTGTCAAAAGGGGCGGGCAGCTATTTCCCGCCCCGGTTCATGGGACGAACTGAAACGCCGTTAGAAACCCGCAAGAAACCAGCAGGAAACCAGCAGGAAACTTGCAGGAAACCGCGCCAACGATAAGTTTGGGGAAGTGGAGTTGCGGTCATGGGCGACAAATTTACAAGCGACATACTGAAAGACATGAGAATCCCGACGCATGGCATAGCGCTTTATTTCGCCATTTCCGACCATGTAAACGACGAAAAGGACAAGGCTTTCCCATCGATTTCGAGGCTGGCGCTATTAACCAGAATGAGCCGCCCAACAGTTTGCGCAAATTTAGACACATTGGAAAAAACAGGCTGGATAAAGCGCGAACATCGTTTCAACAAAGGCGACCAGATAAGCAACCTTTACCGTTTGCCGTGGCTTTTTTCCAAACGGCCTGAAAACGATTACAAATCAATAAATGATATTCCCGACAGCGTGAAAGGTAGTAAAGGAGCTTTACCACGTAGTCAAGGAGCTTTACTACCCTGGTTAAGGAGCTTAACTGGGGTAGTTAAGGAGCTTAACACAGAACTTACCCAAGTAACTTATCCAGTTAACTTACCCAAAGAACTTATCCAAATAGATAATGCGCGCTCATCATCAACGGCGGCTGCACGAACGAGCGTTAGCGATGTGAGTGCCATTATATATAATGGTTCTTCTGGCGAAGAACGCGCCCTTTTAAAACCCAACGAAAAGATAATTGAGTTCCTTCACTGGTTCAGGGACGATTGCTATTTACAGGCAAAGGGGAAGCGATACCCGGACACGCCCACCGATACCATCAGGCAATGCCACAATGAACTGCTGAGGCTTTGGGGCAACGCTGCCAACGAAGGTGATATCGAGGCTTTAAAGCAAATGGCAGGGCAATACATTAGCGGCGGCCATGATTGCACTTTGCCGGGGTTTTGCGAATGGCTACGGGGCGATAGGCCGGACAAAGGGGTTAATTCAGGCAACCCACCGCCGGATTGACAAGCAAAAGCGCATTGCAAATCCGTTTGAGACTTGTTGCAAAAAAGGGAGTTGAAAAACGATGATTGACGGAATACAAAATTTTATGTTCTGGTACATGAAAGAACTGTACCCAAGCTATTACCCCGGCAAGCGGCATCCGTTCATCAGCCTTGAACAGCGCGTCCGCATACGGGATGAACTTGAAGAATTTGCCAACGAATGGACAATAAACATCGACGATTTGAAGGACATGGCGGCAGATTTCTTTGAAAAAGTCGGCAAATCCGACCACAATATTAACCATTTTGCCACGAGGGGCATTTTACTTTATCGGTACGCGTCGGTGTTCGGCACTTACCCGCAAGTCTGACGCGACCTGAGGCAATGAAGGGGGGAAATGAAACGCATGGCAGAAGGCAAAAACGCATATTGGCTGACCGGCGGAGGGGCTTGCCCTGCTCCGGGGCTGGGCATATCGCGCAGCACTTTAAGCGAGTGGAAAAAACATTGTTCGGACATTTCGGACGCCCTAAAACAGGGCAAGGACGTCGCCGACCGGCAGGTGGAAAACGCGCTTTATCAATAGGCCGCAGGCGGCGACACAGCGGCCATTATATTCTGGCTGAAAAACCGAAAGCCCGACAAATGGCGCGACGAAGTACATCAGGAGCTTACCGGGGAAAACGGCGGGGCGATAAAGGCAGTAGGCCAAGCGGCAATCATCTACTTGCCGAAAAAAGGAAGCTTCGAGTAAAAATTGCGGCGAATACTTTTTAACAATTTTGTGTGAAAGTCCAGGAATACATTGAGCGCTGCGGCAAGGAATCGAACTTACTCAAAATTAAGCAGGTTCAATTTCTTGCCTATGGCGAACCGGGTTGCTTACCCGAAATTATCGGGGAACCTTTAAGCCTTTTCCTGTTGGGGGAACATAGTATAAATTTTCGACTTTGTTGCCAAAAAAACACCACGGAACGACACCCTTTAATTCGCCGCCACACTTCCCACAAGCCAAGCGAAAAAAATAGTTGGCGATAAAATTGCTTGAAAAAATCTTTAATGAAGTATAAAATTAAAAAAGCAAAGCAGCCAGTAATTAAACCTGATAGTGAATATTTTAATTTTGGTAAATAATTATATATTTTGGTAAATAAGAAATAATACGAACTGAAATCACGTTTACTTGACATAATCCATATTATCGGACGTAAATTTTACGCTATTTCAGTATTATTTCCCGAATATTTCCCAAGAAAGAAGGGGTAAAAATGGGCGGCAATTTATCAGAAAAAGAACTTGACGAACTGGCCGGGCTGGAAGAGCGGCCAAAAATCAAACCAACTGGCCGACCAAAGCGCAGGGGCGAAACAAGCAGGTTGGTCATGGACATTGACAAGGACGCGCGGCAAAGCCTGAAAATGATTGCCGGCCTTTTGCGCACTTCCGAAACGGCCGCGCTTGCAAAAGTTATAAACTACTATTGCGCCGCCAATAAAGAACTAATCGACGAATACCGCCGGACAGAAGAACGCTTGAAGGAATTAAAAAAGGCGCTTGGCTGTCAGGGCGACGAAAAATAGGCTAACCGGCGCACTTGAAAGCAAGTACCCTATCGCAAAGAAGCAAGGGCGAAGCAAGGAAGAAGTTAAGAAAAACGCCAAACGCGAGCGAATTTTTTGGCGCAGATTGGGGGAGTACGAGCCATAAGCACCCCCCCACCTGCGATTTTGGCTGGTGCCGGATAATACCGGACGCCCAAGGACTTTACGACGCACGGCCGATTTTTGGCTTTTCCCCCAACGAAAATTTTACATGCCGGATCGGACGGTGTATAATAATAGCAAAAGGGGCGCTACCGATAAGCGGTTGCCCTAAAAAGAAGGAAGAAGTTAAGAAAAAACCGCTTCTTGTTCAGGGAAAGGCGGTTTTTACTTTTTTATTGCTAATACGAATCCCAAGCGGTTTTTAAATTGCCCTGCCGCGCCGCAGCGTTGATTTTGGGAAGGGGAAAGAAAGGGCGCAAGCTCCGGCCAGAAAAACAAAATAAGTCCGCCCCTGGGCGCTCTGGGCGCTAAAAAAGCAGCAGCCATTTCCGGGGGGACGTTTCCAGTTTGCAAAGTAGCGATAATAAAATTATATTACTATCGCTACTTTTAACGTGTATCAGAAACCAATAAATATAAGCGCAAAATGAAACCCTTATTTCGTCGTATAAAATGCCGTCTTTTTCACCCCGTAAGGCACAAAATAAGGCACAAAAACAAAAAATGGGTTTTGGCCAATCGCCAAAACCCGCTTGAATGCTGGTGGGGTTAGTAGGACTCGAACCTATGACCTCTTCGATGTCAACGAAGCGCTCTAACCAACTGAGCTATAACCCCTTTTGTGTTATTATATACTTTGCCGCTGATGTTTGTCAAATGGTGCCCGCATCTGGCGTGCTGGCGCAAATTCCGTTTTTTTGCAAATCGCGGCGCGAAAAAAGTAAAGCCCGAGAATTTTTCGCGCCGACACAAAAACGGGCGCGTCCGATAATTTGTCTTATTGACCAAAGGAGAAACGGCGGATAAAATAAAATAGGGTTTTGTGTTATATTTGCGACGAGGGGAATGAACATGTTGAAAGTTGCGATAGTTATGGGCAGCGACTCTGACTGGCCGGTGCTGGAGGCCGCCGGGGAAACTCTGGCCGCGTTCGGCGTTGAGTTTGAGGCGCAAGTCGCCTCCGCGCACCGCACGCCGGAATTGGTCCGCGATTTCGCCGTGGGCGCGAAGGGGCGGGGCATAGGCGCAATCATCGCGGCGGCGGGCGCGGCGGCGCACTTGCCGGGCGTGGTGGCATCCTATACCAATCTCCCGGTCATTGGCGTGCCGATCAATTCAACGCCGCTCGGCGGCATGGACGCGCTTTTGAGCATAGCGCAGATGCCGGCGGGAATCCCGGTAGCCTGCATGTCGATCAACGGGGCAAAAAACGCGGCGCTGCTGGCGGTGGAGATATTGGCCGTGGGCGGCGGGCCGCTGGCGGAAAAACTGGACGCGTACAGAGAGCGCTTGAAAGAGGAAGCGGCAGGAAAGGCCGACAAACTAAAGGGGCGGCTGCAGGAAAAATAATCTTGCCAAGCGCAAAATCTGTTATAATGTTAATATATAGCTATCCTTTCAAGCCGGTTATTTTTTATGGAAAGAAGGGTGCCCAAAATGTCCGTAATGCTTTATGAAGGCAAGGCCAAAAAGATTTTCGCAACGGAAAAGGCGGACGAGGTGATCATTTACTACAAAGACGACGCGACGGCTTTCAACGGCTTGAAAAAAGGGACGATCGTCAACAAAGGGATAATTAACAATAAATTGACGGAATTTTTTTTCAAACTGCTGGAAAAGTCCGGCATAAAGACTCATTTAATCAAACGCTTGAGCGAGCGCGAGCTTTTGTGCAAAAAAGTAGACATCCTGCCGCTGGAGGTGGTCGTCCGCAATATCGCGGCCGGCAGCCTGTCCAAGCGGTTAGGGCTGCCGGAAGGGGAACGGCTGGCCGAACCGGTCGTGGAGCTTTATTACAAGAACGACAGTTTAGGCGACCCGCTTGTCAACTACTGCCATATAAAGGCGCTTTCCCTGGCGTCGCCGGAACAGGTCGCCGCTTTGGAAAAAGAAGCCCTGGCGGTAAACGGGCTGCTGGAGGGGCACCTTTTGCGCAAAGGCATTAAACTGGTCGATTTCAAGCTGGAATTTGGCCTTTATAACGGCGCCGTACTGCTGGCGGACGAGATAACGCCGGACACTTGCCGCCTGTGGGACGCCGCTACGGACAACAAACTGGACAAAGACCGTTTTCGGCGCGACTTGGGGCAGGTGGAGGACGCTTATCATGAAGTGCTTTACCGGCTGACCGGCGAAAAAGAATAGGCCGCGCGGACATAATGGGGGATTTTGTGGAAGAGCGGGAGTTTTACAGCGACAAGCCCGGGGAAGAATGTGGCATATTCGGCGTTATTTCCGCGAACGAGCCGGTTGCTTATCTTACCTATCTCGGACTTTTTGCGCTTCAGCACAGAGGGCAGGAAAGCGCCGGGATCGCGGTGGGAGACGGACGGGCAATGGACACCAAACGCGGCATGGGCCTCTTGACCGACGTATTCAGGAACGGCCTGCCGGAGCTAAAAGGCGACAAAGCTATCGGGCATGTGCGCTATTCTACGGCCGGCGCCAGCATCCCCGTGAACACGCAGCCGCTGATGGTCAGCTTCTCGGGCGGCAACCTGGCCCTGGCCCACAACGGCAACCTTACCAATGTGAACGCGCTCAAACGCGAATTGGCCGACAAAGGGGCTTTCTTTCATACCAGCATGGACACCGAAGCGCTGGTCGCGGTCATCATCAGCGCGGAAAAACAAGCGATTGGCGAAAAAATTGCCGAAAGCATGAAAAAAGTCGAAGGGGCTTTTAGTTTAGCGCTGCTGACTGACGACAAATTAGTGGCCGTACGCGACAAGTTCGGTTTCCGGCCGCTATGCATAGGCCGCCTCGCCGACGGCTGGGCGGTGGCATCAGAATCCTGCGCCCTTGACGCGGCGGGGGCAAAATTTGTCCGTGACGTCGAACCCGGCGAAGTGGTGGTTTTCACCCGGGGCGGACAGCGGCCGGAGAGTTTTTTTTACGATAAGGGAATAAATAAAGCGGCGCACTGCGTTTTCGAGTATATATACTTCGCCCGGACGGACAGCATTATCGACGGCCGGAGCGTTTATTTATCGCGCATCGCCATGGGGCGTGAGCTGGCGCGGGAAAATCCCGACCTTAAAGAGCGGGTGGACGCGGTATTTTCCGTGCCCGACTCCGGCACGACGGCGGCGATAGGGTTCGGGATGGAATCGGGCGTGCCTTTTCTGGAAGGTCTCAATAAAAACCGTTACGTTGGCCGGACTTTTATACAGCCGACCCAGCAAAAGCGCGACGTGGGAGTAAGGATGAAGCTCAATCCCGTGCGCCCGCTGGTAGAGGGCAAAGCGATCGCCATAGTGGACGATTCCATTGTGCGCGGCACCACCAGCGGCAAGATACTGAAACTGCTGCGCGACGCCGGCGCGCGGGAACTGCACATGCTCATAAGTTCCCCCCCGATCCTCTATCCTTGTTATTACGGCATAGATACGGCGGTGAGAAAGGAACTGATCTCCGCCACGCACACGGGGGAAGAGATCAGGCAATATATAGGCGCCGACTCCCTGCGGTTCGTTTCCCTTGCGGGGCTGCGCCGGGCGTTGGACGCCGGCGCTTCCGGCACCATGTGCTACGCTTGCTTTAACGGCGAGTACCCGCTCTGGCCGCAGGATCAGCCGGGCAGCCGCCAAGCGGCGGAAAGCGGCGAAATGTGCCAATGCCGCGGGGAGGGAAAATGAAAGACGATCAAACGCTTACCTACAGAGCGGCCGGCGTAGACATAGACGCCGGCAACCGCGCGGTTGAACTAATCAGGCATGCGGTAAAGTCCACTTACCGGCCGGAAGTGATCGGCGACATCGGCGGTTTCGGCGGCCTGTTTGCCCTATCTGCCGACAAATACAAAAATCCCGTGCTGGTGTCAAGCACGGACGGGGTAGGCACAAAACTCAAGATAGCTTTCATGCTGGACAAGCACGGGACCATCGGGCAGGACGCCGTCGCCATGTGCGTCAACGACATATTGGCGCAGGGGGCGGAGCCGCTGTTCTTTCTGGATTACTTGGCGACCGGGCGGCTGGTCCCGGAAAAAGTGGCCGAAATCGTAGGCGGGGTAGCGGCGGCCTGCAAAGAATCCGGCTGCGCGCTCATTGGCGGCGAAAGCGCAGAAATGGCGGGTTTTTACCGCGAAGGGGAATACGACATAGCCGGGTTTGCCGTGGGAATAGCCGAAAAAGCATCCCTTATCACCGGACGCGGGATCAAGGCGGGCGACGTCATCATCGGGCTGCCGTCCAGCGGTCTCCATTCCAATGGCTTTTCGCTCGTGCGCAAGATTTGCTTTGAAATAAACAAAATGGATATAAACGCATTTGTCCCCGCTTTCGGCAAGACGCTGGGCGAAGAACTCATCGCGCCGACCCGCCTGTACCCGCCGCTCTGCCTGCCTCTGATCGAAAAGTTCTTGGTAAAAGGCATGGTTCACGTTACCGGCGGCGGCTTCGTGGACAACATACCGAGAATACTGCCCGAAAACTGCGCGGCGGAAATAGACGCGGATTCTTGGGCAGTCCCGCCGGTATTCGCGCAACTTAAAGAATGGGGGAACGTCCCCTGGCCGGAAATGTATCGGACCTTCAACATGGGCATGGGCATGTTGGCCGTAGTTTCCGAGCGCACCGCCAAACCGGCGCTGGAATATCTCGCCGGCCGGGGCGAGAAGGCGAAGCGGATCGGGCGGATTGTGGAGGGCGGCCGCAAAACTATATTGAAAGGCGGCGCCTTCGATGGCTGACCGCAAAATCGGCGTCCTTGCCAGCGGCCGGGGCAGCAACCTGCAGGCGCTCATCGACAACATGCGCGCCGGCGCCCTGCCGGTACAAATCAGCGTCGTCGTCAGCGACAGCAGCGCGGCCTTTGCCCTTGGCCGGGCAAAGGCCGCCGGCATCGCAGCCTGCGCGATCGAGCGCCGGCGCTTTGCGGAAAAGGGCGACTTTGAAAAAGCCCTGAGCGAAAAATTAGAGAAAAGCGGGGCGGAACTGGTAGTAATGGCCGGATTCATGCGCCTTCTGGGTTCATGCTTCATCAATCGCTGGCCGCTTCGGATAATGAACATACACCCATCCCTGCTGCCGAGTTTCCCGGGCCTTAGCGCCCAGGCCCAGGCTATTCGGTACGGCGCGAAAATATCAGGCTGCACCGTGCATTTTGTGGACGAAGGCATGGACACCGGCCCCATCATCATCCAAAAAGCGGTGCCGGTGTTGGAAACCGACACGGAAGAAGACTTGTCGGCGCGCATACTGGAACAAGAACACATAGCTTATACGGAAGCGATCAGGCTGTGGGCGGAAAACCGGCTTGAAGTGTCCGGGCGGCTGGTAAAAATCAAATAACGCGAGGTGCGACATGTCCACAAAAATAAAACGAGCGCTCATCAGCGTATCGGACAAAGAAGGCATTGCCGGTTTCGCCCGTTTTCTCCATGAAATGGGCGTGGAAATAATTTCCACCGGCGGCACGATGAAAGCGCTCAAAGACGCCGGCCTGCCCGTTACTTATGTCGGCGACCTCACAGGGTTCCCCGAAATCATGGACGGGCGGGTAAAAACCCTTAACCCGCTTGTTCACGGCGGCATACTCGCCGTCCGCGACAACCCGCGGCACGCAAAAGAAATGCAGGAGCAGGGCATAAAGCCCATAGACCTTGTCGCGGTCAACCTCTACCCCTTTTGCGCCACGATCGCCAAGCCCGGCGTAACGGACGACATGGCGATAGAAAATATCGACATCGGCGGGCCGGCCATGATCCGCGCCGCCGCCAAAAACCATAAATACGTGGCGGTGGCGGTAAACCCTTCCGCCTACGGCAAAATCATGGACGCGCTGAAACTGAGCGGGGAAATATCCGATTCTTTGCGCCGGGAATTGGCGGAAGAAGCCTTCCGCCATACCAGCGAATACGACGCGGCGGTAGCGGGCTGGCTTTCGCGCCAAATCGCGCCCGAAGCAAAATACCCCCAAGAAGCGGTTATCCACTTGGAAAAAGTGCAGGAATTGCGCTACGGCGAAAACCCGCATCAAACGGCGGCCTTCTACCGAGAAAAAGGCGCGCGGGAGGGCGTCGCCGCCGCCAGGCAGCTTGGCGGCAAAGAACTGTCCTTCAACAACATAATCGACATAGAGGCGGCCTACCGCATAGTGGCGGATTTTGAGCGGCCAGCCGCGGCCATCGTCAAACATACCAATCCCTGCGGCGTCGGGCTGGGCGGCGATCTATGCGCCGCCTACCAAAAGGCGCTGTCTTGCGATCCGGTTTCCGCCTTCGGCGGCATTATCGGCCTTAACCGCATGGCCGACCGGTCTACGGCCGAAGAAATCAGCGGCCTGTTCGCCGAGGCGGTGATCGCGCCCGGCTATGAACCGGACGCCCTGCAGATCCTGAAAGCCAAAAAAAACCTGCGGATCCTGGAACTGCCGCCCCTTGCCCGAAGCGGCAAGCGGGACATGAAGAAGGTATCCGGCGGCATGCTCATGCAAAGCCTTGACGAAGAATTCGCTTTAAAAGAGCGGATGAAAACAGTAACAAAACGGCCGCCGTCCGAAGCGGAATGGGAACAGCTCCTGTTCGCGCTCAAAGTGGCAAAACACGTCAAATCAAACGCCATAGTGCTGGCCAAAGAATTTCGCACGGTGGGAGTGGGCGCCGGACAAATGAACCGCGTCGGCGCGGCGGAAATCGCCGTCAAACAGGCGGGGGGGCTTGCCAAAGGCGCCGTCCTCGCCTCCGATGCTTTTTTCCCTTTTGGCGACACGGTAAAAGTCGCGGCGGCGGCGGGCGTTACGGCCATCATCCAGCCGGGCGGATCCATCCGCGACGAAGAATCCATCGCGGCGGCGGACGGGCACAACATCGCTATGGTATTCAGCGGGCTCAGGCACTTTAAGCATTAAGGGGCTTATATGGACATTTTAGTGTTGGGGAGCGGCGGGCGCGAACACGCGCTCGTCTGGAAATTAGCGCAAAGTCCGTCGGTTGGGCGGCTGTACGCCCTGCCAGGCAACCCTGGCATGGAAAACGTCGCCCGCCTTGTGGACATAGACCTTGCGGACACAGAAAAAATAGCCGATTTTGCCGGACGGATCCATGCCAGCCTTACGGTCGTAGGGCCGGAGGCTCCTTTGGCCGCCGGCATCGGCGACCTTTTTCGAAAAAAGGGGCTTAAAATTTTCGGTCCCTCGCAAAAAGCGGCCGAATTGGAAAGCTCCAAATCTTTCGCCAAAAACCTTATGCAAAAATACGGCATACCCACCGCCGCCTATCGCACATTCGACGATCTTGGCGCGGCCAGGGAATACGTGCGCGGGCAAGGCGCGCCGATCGTCGTCAAGGCGGACGGCCTGGCCGCCGGCAAAGGCGTGGCGGTGGCCATGACGGAAACTGAGGCGCTGGATGCCCTCGGGCGCATCATGGGCGGCGCGGAATTCGGCGCCGCAGGCGCGCGCGTCGTCATCGAAGAATACCTCGAAGGGGAAGAAATATCCATACTGGCCTTTACTGACGGGGAGACGCTCGTGCCCATGCCGCCGGCCCAGGACCACAAGCGGGCGCTGGACGGCGATTTGGGCCCCAATACCGGCGGCATGGGCGCTTACGCGCCGGCGCCGGCCGCAGATGCCGCCGTGCGGCAAGAGGCGCTGGAAAAAGTTCTCAAACCTGTGGCCTTAGCCATGAAAAAAGAAGGACGGCCTTATCAGGGCTGCCTGTACGCCGGCTTGATCATCGCCAGGGACGGACTGAAAGTCATAGAATTTAACGCGCGTTTCGGCGACCCGGAAACCCAGGCGCTGCTGCCGCTTTTAGACGGGGACCTGGCGGAAATACTGCTCTCTTGCGCCGAAGGGCGGCTGCACGAGGCGCGGATGGCCTGGAAAAAAGAAGCGGCCGTGTGCGTGGCGCTGGCCTCGGGCGGCTATCCCGGCCGCTATGCGCAGGGATTTCCCATCAAAGGGCTGGACGCGGCCGGCGCGCTTTCCGGCGTTACGGTCTTTCACGCCGGCACGAAAAAGCGCGGCGGGGAAATAGTTACGGCCGGTGGGCGGGTGCTGGGCGTTGCCGCCGTCGGGGCGGACATAAAAAACGCCCGCGACATGGCCTACCGAGCCGCCGCCTTGATAGATTTTGGCGATATGCGATACCGGCGCGACATCGCCTGCCGGGCGCTTAAGTAACATTTGGATGGGATGTGGGCGAGGCTTTGCTCATTTTTCGCCGCCGGCGGCGATCACCTTGCCGGCAAGCCCGGAAAACGGCATGGATTGCAGCCATATTTTGCCCGGGCCCGTAATGGTTGTAAGAAACAGGCCTTCGCCGCCGAAAAGCATGTTCTTGAAACCTTTTACCATTTGCACGTCAAGATCAACCGTACTCTCGCACAGAGCCAGATGCCCCGGATCCACAATCATCTTTCGGCCGGGTTCAAGCTGGTATTGCGTAACCGACCCGTCTATTTCGACAAAAGCTAAACCCGGGCCGGTAACTTTTTGCATTATGAAACCCTCGCCGCCGAAAAAGCCGATGCCGATCTTTTTCTTTAAATGGGTGGTAAGGGCAACCGACCGCTCCGCGACCAAAAAAGCGTCCTTCTGGCAAATCAGGCTTTCGCCCGCCCCAAGGCTAAGCGCCCTTATTTCGCCGGGAAAACCGGAGGCAAAGGCTATCTCGCCCGCGCTTTGCGCCGTGTAAGTGGTCAAAAACAGGGACTCGCCCGATATCTTCCGGGCAAGCCCGCCCAAAAGGCCGCCTTCCATGTTGGTGGACATTTTAAATGCATCGTCCATCCATGTCATGCCGCCGGCTTGCGTATAAACCGCTTCCCCTTTTTCCAAAGAGCAAAGCACGACCGGCAAATTGCCTCCCGTTATTTGGTATTTCATCCGCAACGTCCCCTTTCGCTTGTGCCGCTGATTGTTTTAATTGTGCTTTATCATGGCTATTTCGTCACAATAAGGGTATTTAGGGCAATATACACATTCTTTCCATACTTTTTGCGGCAGCGAGTCGTTAGGCACTTGCCGGTAACCGCATTTGGCGAAAAACCCGGGCTGATAGGTGAGGGCGAAAAAAGTTTCCGCCCCCAGCAGTCTGCCGCCTGTTTCCAGGCGGCAGACTATTTCGCGTCCGATGTTTTGCTTTTTGCGTTCATTGACGACGGCGAGCGAGCGCACTTCGGCAAGCTTGTCCCAAACCATGTGCAGGGCACCGACGCCTACTACCTTGCCCATGTCCACCGCCACTATATAATCCCTCAGGTTCTCGTAGATGCTGTTGCGCGAACGCGACAGCATAAGACCTGCGGCGGCGTAACCGTTGAGCAGCCCGTGCAGCGCCTCCACGTCGGCAAAGATTGCCCCCCTGTATTGTATCATTGTTTATTCACCAATTATCTGTATTTTGATTGCTTTGGCCGCCTGGTTTTCCCAGGGGCGCTTATATTCCGCCTCAAGATAGGTTTCGCCGGGGGCGGCGACGCCGAAAACCAGCATTTCCCAGCCGCCCGCCCCGATGCGCCGCTCCGCGGCTTTGGGGCTGTTCATGAGATAGGCGGAGTTTATATATTGCAAAACGGGAGAAGGGCTGTCTTTTTTTATCTGCCAGGAATAACCCGACGTGCGGTTTGCCTCTAAAAACAAAACTACCATGTTGCCTACGCCAACGCGCAGCAGCTTGCCGTCCGCGGCGGCCGTAACGCGGTAGCTGTCCAGGTAGTGCCCGGCCCGGCTGATATTGATCCAGCTGAAAAGTTTCTCGTACCCGACCAATTGTTCAAGGCCGCCGGCCGGGCTGACGAAAACCGCGCCGCGCCCCGAAAGGGCAAACGCCGCATCTGGATCGGGACGCCAGCCCAAAGACTCTTCCAGCGCGGCAAAAAACTCTTCCGATGTGTTGAATATTTCGCCGAAAGCGCAATCGGCGCCGGAAGGCAGATGAATGTTCACGCTGCGCGCGGCGGCAAAGACGCCGCCGCTTTCGGCCCTTAGCATTATGCTCAAAAAATCCCGCGTGTTGCAAACGATTTTGTACGAGTATTCCAACTCGGGTTTGCCCTGCACGGCTTTTTGCAGATCCTGCGCCGCTTTGCGCGTGGCCGCGTTGATCTTCTCCTGCAAAAGCAAATCGGAAAAACCGTCGATTTCCGGCAATTCGCCGTAAGCGTTTTCAACTCCGCGGCTGATCACCGTCGCGCCCGGCGCCGCTTCGCAAAGCAACGCCGCCGCAAAGCAAAAAAAGAACAGAAAAAAGCAACAACTTATTCTTGTCCGCAACATAAGCACCCCGTCATCCTTCCTTTTTGGGCGTATGCCGCGGCTTCGCGGCTACGATGCTCAGGCCCTTGCTGATCGCCATAAGTATATCAACGCCAAATTGCGTTTCCATCATATCAATCTTGGCGTAAATTTTTCCCTTTTCGGTAACTATATATCTGGGAGCAAGGCTGTTGAGCGCAATCGCCGCGATATCCAAGCGGCACTGGTCGCATTTGCAAATGTCGTTTCTCGTGGCCAGCACTTCGTTAAGCTTGTTGAACACCAATTTTTCCATATAATTGACAAGTTCTATCATTGTTTGCCCCTCCCCGTTCTTTGGCCGGACCGTCTGCGGCGGCAGCCGCAATTTTTCCCGATCTGCCTGCGCTCATATTTTTTGCGCCAAAGTCTCATACATGATTTCCCGGTGCGGCGTTTCCCCAAGCCACAATTCAAACGACAAGGCGCCCTGCTCGACGAGCATGGCCACCCCGTTCATGCCGCGGCAGCCGCGCAGCCGGGCCTGCCGCAAAAACGCCGTCAGCGGTGGGCTGTAAACTGTGTCGGCGGCAAAAGTGGTCAAAGGCACGTCTGTCCAATAGACCGGCAATGATTTGTCTTTTATCCCGTCCATGCCGACCGGCGTGGTATTGACAAGCAAATCCACGTCCCAGTGCGCGCGCCTGAATTCCGGCGAATCCCAGGAATATCCCCTGACGGCGGCAAATTCTGCAAAATCGGCGGCGAATTTTTCCGCCTTGTCGCCCGATCGTGTCCCAACGGTAATGCCGGCGCATTTGCCGGCGATCAGGGAGTGGGCGATTGCCCGGGCCGCGCCGCCGGCGCCGAAGACAATGGCCTTTTTGCCCAAAGGGTCGAAATGGTGGCGCAAGAGCGCCGCAGCAAACCCGCCGGCATCCGTGTTGTAACCGACAAGCCGCCCCTTTCGGGCGACAATCGTATTGACGGCGCCGATCCGCTGCGCGTCGGGATGTATCTCGTCAAGGTAGCGCATGACTTTTTCTTTGTGCGGGACCGTAACGTTCGCCCCCAGGAAATTGAAAACGCGCAGGCCATCCACCGCTTCGCCCAATCTGTCCGGTTCGACCGATAGCGGAACATAAACACAGTCAAAGCCGGAATCCCTGAGCGCGGCGTTTTGCATGGCGGGCGAAAGGGAGTGCTCCACCGGCCAGCCAATGATTCCGATAAGTTTTGTGGCGCCTGAAATCATAATCAGTAAATATCCCTTCGCGCGTCCTTCAATACGCTCATGGCCGAGCGGGCTTCGGCGACGGCCGCCGCTTCTATGTCCCCATAAATTATAGCCTCTTCTTCCGAGCCTTCGGCGATAATTTCGCCCAGGGGCGAGACTATCGCCGAATGGCCGTAAAAATGATCGTTTTTAAATTTGCCCACGCAGTTCACGGCGCACATATAAAGCTGGTTCTCCACCGCCCGCGCCTGAACCAGGATACGCCAAGCCAAGCCGCGCGCGCGCGGCCACTCCGCCGGCAAAAATACTGCTTCGGCGCCGTTTACGGCCAGGGCGCGAAACAGTTCCGGGAACCGCAAATCGTAGCAAATGGCCAAGCCGCAGTTGACGCCGTTTAAAATCACCTGCGTCTTTTTCCCGCCGGGGCTGAAGTACCTCGCTTCGTTGTACAGGCTGAACATGTGCATTTTGTCATAATCGGCGACAATGTCGCCTTGTTTGTCGAAAACCAGCGTTGTATTGCAAACCCGGCCGTCCGCACGGCGAAACGGCACCGAACCGGCGATTACGGCCAGCCGTCCCTCCCTGGCGATGCCGGCTATTTCCTCAAGCAGGGGACTGCCGGGCCATTCGGCCTCTTTGCGCAAAGCGCCGAGCGAATAGCCGGTCGTCCACACTTCCGGCAAAACAGCCGCGTCGGCCTTGCCGCACGCTTCTTTCAAGAGAGAAAGCGCGCGGCAGACGTTAAGCCGGCGGTTCTTTTCCTCAACTTTCATCTGGATGAGCGCTACCCTCACAAAATCCCTGCCTTTCCCATTGCGCAACGAATACCCGGCTACCTTGCATTTCTATGTTTTATTTAAAAATCCTCTATTTATAACAATTAATTTGCCGCAACAAAAACTATCTGTATGTTTGTCCCTTTGCCCAGGCTGCTTTCCAAACTGACCTTCGCTTTGTGTATGTCGATTATTTCCCTGGCGATCGCCAGCCCCAGACCTGTCCCTCCGGCGGCTTTGGCGTGCGATTTGTCCACTTTGTAAAACCTTTCCCAAATGCGCCCCTGTTCTTTCTCGTCGACGCCTATGCCGTTGTCTTGCACCGCGAGGAGCACCTTGCCCTTGTCCGGGCTTTTGACGGTCAGTTTTATCCAGCCGCCGTTATAGGAATATTTTATAGCGTTATCCAAAAGGATCATGATCAGCTGCACTAGGCGGTTGCCGATGCCCTTTACGTAAAGGTCGCGGTCGGTGTCCACCGTAACGGCGACGCCCTTCTCTTTCGCCTTTACCATGAGTTTTTCCGCACATTCCGCCGCTATGACGTCCAGCGGCACCCGTTCGCCGATTTGTTCCGCGCGCGCCTGTAGGCGGCTGATGTCGAGCAGTTCCCTGATAAGCCCTTCCAGGCGGATGGTTTCGTCGCGGATCAGGCTTTGGTATCTTTTGATTTCATCGGCGTCGGTCGTCGTCCCGTCAAGCATGGCCTCGTTGTAGCCTCGGATGACGGTGATCGGCGTCCGCAGCTCATGCGACACATTGGCCACGAAGTCGCGGCGCAATTGCTCCATGCGCTTGGTTTTGTCGACGAAATTGGCCAAATCGCGCGCGAGCGAATTGAGCGAGCGCCCCAAGTCGGCCACTTCGTCTTTTCCCCGGATCAAAACCTGGCAGTCGTAATCGCCCTGGGCCATGGCGGCCGCGCTTTCCCGCATGGAAATGAGCGGCATGACTATCCGCCGCGACAGGAGCTTGGTCAGGCACCAGCACAGCAGCATGGCGATAAGCCCCACGCCGGCGATATAAAAATAGATGGTTTGCAGAAACTCCTCCGTATTGGCTATTGGCGCGTTGAGCAGCAGCACGCCGGTTACTTTTTTGTCGGCGCCCATGACCGGCAGTCCCACCGCCATGACATTGTCCTCAAAATAAGGGTGAAAAGCGCGGACGGTCTTTATTTCGCCTTTCATCACATCGTCCACTAACTCCTGCATGCGCGGGTTTTTGATGGCATATGCGCGCGGCGCGGGCGCGTTTTTAACGTCGGGGCGGGTTTCCTCCCCGTGCCTGTGCATATTTTCACGTTCGCGGCCGGCTCCGGGCAGAGGCACGGACGATGCCATTATGCGTTTTTCCGTATCCACCAGCCAGATGCGCGCCTGCAAAAAATTATCGACCGAACGCAAATATTCGGTTATCCGGCGCTGGTCGCCGCCGCCCAATTCGCCCACCGCTTTGGCCAAACGCCGCCCGTTGGCAATCAGCTCGCGTTTGCGCGAATCCCAGAAAAAATCATTGATGATATACGAAAGCCCCAGGGAAACGACTATGAGCACCAGCGACGCTATGGCGGTAAAGCTGTACAAAAGGCGCTTTTCGATGGATCGGTTCATTTGTTTGCCTCAAACTTGTAGCCGACGCCCCAAATGGTTTTGATGTCCCAGGGCGAATCTTCCGGGATCGCCAGTTTGTGCCGCAGCCTTTTGATATGGGTGTCCACCGTGCGGGTGTCGCCGTAATAGGTATAGCCCCAAATGCTTTCCAAAAGCTGGTTGCGCGTGAATACCTGCCCGGCGTTGGACGCCAGGTACCACAAAAGTTCCATTTCCTTGGCGGTAAGCGCAACGTTTTGCCCGAAAGACAGCACTTTATATTCCGCCAGATCAATCGTCAGCCGGTCAAAAAGCAATTTTTCGCGCTTTGCGCCGGCGTCCTGCACGGCCCGCCGCAGCACCGCCTTTACCCTGGCCATGACTTCGCGCGGGTTGAATGGTTTTGTGATATAGTCGTCGGCGCCGACATCAAGGCCAAGGATGCGTTCATCGTCCTCGTCGCGGGCGGTAATCATGATTATCGGCACTTTTGATATTTTCCTGACCTGCCGGCAGACTTCTATGCCGTCCAATACCGGCATCATTATGTCGAGCAGCAGCAGCGAAGGCTGCTCGGACTGCACCTTCAGGATCGCCTGCGCCCCGTCCTGCGCCTCGGCGGCCGCATACCCATCCTTTTCAAGGTATATCCGCAGTATCTCCCTTATTTGGGGATCGTCGTCCGCTATTATGACCAATTGCCGTTCCATACGCAATGCCCCCATAAGCGCCGTTTTTTCGCCCGTACCTTTGCGCGGTGGCCGCCCCGCAGGCAAATGCTGCCTTAGAATAAATCTTATCAGCATTTCGCTTATTTTGAAAGGCGTTTCACAAATAATTCACAGCATCGCGCCCGCGCCAAATAGCTTGACGCGCCGCGGCGGCGCTAATATAATGGTTGCTGATGACATGACGCAGGCGCAAGGAGGCCAAGATGCCCGCCGCACAAAAAGAAAAAGGCGCGCCGGAAAACAAAATGGGCACAATGCCCATAAACAAGCTGCTTGTTTCCATGTCCCTGCCGGTAATGGCCTCCATGCTGATACAGGCGCTTTACAATATCGTTGACAGCATATTCGTCGCCCAAATCAGCGAGGCGGCCCTGACCGCCGTTTCCCTGGCCTTCCCCGTGCAGATACTGGTCATTGCCGTAGGCGTCGGCACCAGCGTCGGGATAAATTCCCTCCTTTCCCGCGCCCTCGGCGGGAAAAATTTCCGCGCCGCCAACCAGGCGGCCGCCAACGGCATATTGCTGATCTGGCTGAGCTGTATCCCCTTCGTGCTGCTCGGGCTGTTTTTCGCCGGGCCCTTTTTTCGCTCGCAGACGGCCGACCCGGAAATAATCGGCTACGGTAGCGAATATCTCTTTATCGTTTCCGTTTTTTCCTTTGCCGTTTTCCATCAGATCATCTTTGAAGGGATGCTCAACGCCACCGGCAAGACATTTTATTCCATGCTGTCGCAATCGGCGGGCGCGCTTGCCAACATCATGCTCGACCCGATCATGATTTTCGGCCTTTTCGGGTTTCCCGCCCTGGGCGTGGGCGGGGCGGCCGCCGCCACTATAATCGGGCAGACGGTGGGGGCTGCGCTGGCCATTTATTTCAATTTGCGCAAAAATCGTGAAATAACCCTGCCGTTCAAAAAATTTCGGCCGGACGGCGCGACGCTCAAAGAAATATACGCTGTGGGCGCGCCTTCCATCCTGCTAATTTCCAGCGGCTCGCTCATGACTTACGGGCTGAACCTGATCCTCATCCCGTTTACGTCCACGGCGGCGGCGGTGCTCGGCGTGTGTTTTAGGCTGCAAAGTTTCGTCTTTATGCCGGTATTCGGTTTGACCGGAGCCCTGTCGCCGATCGTCGCCTATAATTTCGGCGCGCGCCGAAAAGGGCGCGTCATCCAGGCCGTCCGCCTCGGCGTTTTGTACGCCAGCGCGATCATGCTGCCGGGCGCCGCCTGTTTTCAGCTTTTCCCCGCCGCCTTGCTCGGGCTGTTTAACGCCGCCGGCGAAATGCTGGCCATCGGCGGCGTCGCGCTGAGAATTATCAGCCTCCACTTTCTGCTCGCCGGTTTCTGCATCGTGTCCATTTCCGTCTTCCAGGCGTTAGGCGATGGCCTGAAAAGCCTCGGCATATCCGTTATAAGGCAATTTTTCGCGCTGCTGCCCGCCGCCTGGCTGCTTTCCCTGACCGGCTCGCTCGAGCTTGTCTGGTGGGCATTCCCCATCGCCGAATGTGTAGCTTTGGCGGTAAGCGCGGTTTTTTTGAATCAGGTTTATGAACGGAAGATCAAAACATTGCCTTGACAGCGGCAAAACCCAAGCAAATTAGGCTCATTCAACGAAAAAGATTGACAAATTATAGACAATATAGTACGGCAATAAAGGAATTATTGATCTTCAGAGGCCAATTATGGCGACCATACAGTTCGGGTTGACGGCAATATCAAAAACGCGGCGGATCTTCTTTTTTCCAGCCTCGGGTTTGACACTTCGACGGCGGTTAGGATGTTCCCGGTAAAAACACTGGAGCATAACGGCATCCCCTTTGCGTCCATCGCGCATCGGCCCGGATTTGAGGGAAGTAGTCAAAGATACGCGCATAGGGCGTTTTTTGCATGGAGTGCCCAATAATGCCGCGCAGGAAGCGGCTGCGGCTAAGGAATAATAACGCTCTATATTGGCAAGCCCCGCGCCTTCAATGGCGCGGGGCTTGCCAATATATTCTCCCGGGCGGCCTTTGTTGGGCAAAAGTTTGGCTTTAACTTTTCGGCCGCTCTTTTTTTACCAGCAGCAAAAGATCCCCTTCCTTTTCGTGTTCGGCGGCCAGAGCGTCCTTTTGGGCGTTTTCTTCCATGAACACCGGCGATATCACGGCTATTTTCAAGCCAGGCACAAGCCTTTGCAATTTGTCGGCCACGCCCAGATGAAGGCGGCCGTGAAACGTCCCCTGTAATTGCAGCACTTTCCGCGTGGGATTAAGCGCCAGGTAGTCCGCTATGCTTTGGGCCATGACATCGTCTTTCAAACATTGGGCCCGGTAAAAGTCCCATATTTTCTCTTTGGGCAGGGACATGGCCCTGGCCTCGCCGCCCGCGCCGTTCATGACGGAGGAGAATTCTTCCCAGTATCTGTCTTTGTCCGCCCAGTGCCGGCGCGGCAGGTATACCCTGTCCTTGGCGTCCACCGCGTCTAAACTTCCCGTCCGCGCGTACTGAGAGGCTATGCGCCTGGGGATGTTCGCGGCGATAACGTCAAGCCCGCGCGCCTTGGCAAATTCCACCAGCGGCGCGTAGGCTTCGCGGTAGTTCTTCCACGGGCGGGAACTTTTGATAAACTCCTCTTCGCTTATCGCGCCGTCAATATATTTCTTTAGCTGCGCCGCTACGTCTTTCTCGATCATTTCCAAAGAAAGCGCGACATTGCCGTCCTGGATCCGGCAATATTCTTTGAGGAAAGCCAGCTGTTCCTGATGCAGCGCGTTCTGGTCGTGATACTCCCCGAACATCACGACGTCATAGCCTTTCAGCCTTTTAACCGCCTCTTTGAGGGCAATCCCGCTTCCCGCCGGCAGATGCCAGGAAACGCCGGCGGCCGCTTCCGCCGCGAGGGGGGGCGCGGCCAGCAGGAAAGCAAGAGTTGCCCAAAGCAGCTTTTTCATGGCCAACACCCTTTCTTGCGGCGCGGCCGGCTTTTGGCCGGCCGCGCCCATTTCGTCTTTTACAAGGTTATGTTTACTCCCAAACGCCAGACCCGGCCCTGATACATCCAGACGTCGAGTATCTTTTTGTCGGCGATGTTGTCCACGGCGAAATAGGCGCTGTATTTGCCGTCCTGCCATTTTTTGTTCACGCTGAAATTAAAAGTGGGATAGCTGTAATTTTTGCCGCCAAACCAGTAATCGTGCAGCCACTCGTTCCAAAAAATAGCGCCCCAGCCGCGCCGCGCATCGTTATAGATTAGCTGCAGCTTGGTGTTGTTGCGCGCTCGGTTGGTCAGCCTTGCGCCGGTAACTTTGTTCAGGGCGTCCAGATAGACGTGTGACGCTTTCAGCGTGAAATGTTCGTTCAGTTTTTTCCCGATCTCCGCTTCGATGCCTTCCATTTGCGCCTTGCTGATGTTTATATAAGTGTAAGGGGGGGCGGCAGTGTACATTGATATAAGGTCGCGCGCATCGGTGCGGAAATAGGTCAGCTTGCCGGAATAGCCTTTTTTCTCGCCTTCTATGCTTATTTCATAGCCGGTCGTTTTTTCCGGTTTCAGGTCGGGATTGCCGATCATGCCGCCAAAGTCCATGTACAGATAACTGATGTCAGGGGCGCGAAAGCCCTTGCCGTAACTGGCCTTTAGACGGTAGTCGTCGCTAAATTTGTAGGTGAGGCCGATCTTTGGGCTGAGGTTGCCGCCGAAACTGCTGTTGTGATCGTAGCGCAGGGAAGGGATTACGAGGAGCTTATCGGATAGCAGCCACTCGTCCTGCAAGTAGACCGACTGATATTTTTCGCTGCGCTCGGAAATGTTTCTGGTTACGCCGTTGATGGTTATTTGGCTCGGTTTGTCGCCGCCGGCGCCCAGCCTGGTGCTGCGGTTGATGAGGGCGCGGTATTCGCCGCCGAAAGTCAGGCGGTGTTTGTCGTCTATCTGAATGGAATCCCGGCCTTCCACTACATAGGCCGTATATTTCATCACATCAAAACTAAAGGCGCTGGTAGATAAGTTTAAGCTCGGAGCCCACCGGTCCATCCGATTGTAATAGGCGCGCAGCTCATAATCGCTCTTTTCGCCTTTGCCCCGGTAAGTAAGGCCAAAGGAATCGCCTTTGCTGTCGTTGATATATTCGGTGGTGTTTTGGAAATAGTTCCATTGCTGATTGCTTTTTTCGTAGAAAATATCGATCTTTTGCTTGTCGTTTATGTTATAAGTCCCTTTTAAATTGTAAAACTTCGTGTCGCCTCCGGGCACCCGTATCGGATAGGTCAGGCCGCCGCCGATAAAAGTGTCCTGTTTGCGTGTGCGGGTGCGCTGAAAATTGGCGTCGAAAGTCCAGGCCCAGCGGCCGGCCGTGCCGGAGTCGACGCGCAGCCCGCCGCCGTACAGTCGGCTGCCGCCGTCAAAATGTATGGATGCCCCCGCTTTTTCCGGCCGCCGGGTGATGATGTTGATGACCCCGCCCATAGCGTCGGAGCCGTAGAGCGAACTGCCCGGGCCGCGCACGATTTCGATGCGCTCCACGTTGTCCAGGTTGATGCGGTCAAACCAATACTGGTTGGCCAGCGACCCGTCCTCGCCCGGCACGCGGCGCCCGTCTACCATAATCAATACGTAGGCGCTCGACAGGCCGCGTATGTACGTATGGTTGCCGGTCGTGCCGCTAGTCGGAAAGTCAACGCCGACCGCGAGCGCCAGCGCGTCCCTGACCGTCTGCGCGCCCATAGTCTCTATTTCTTCCCGGGTAACGACTTCGACGCTGGACGGCGTTTCTTTGATCTCCTGCTCGGTGCGCGAGGCGGTAACGATGACTTCCCGCGTTACGCCCGCGTCTTCCTCTTCCGCCTCCGCCGCCAGGGCGGGCAACAAAAGGAAATTAAACGCGGCCAAGGTGAGCGCGGTTATTTTCCCTGTGCTGAATTGCTTGCTTTTTTTGCGCATTTTCTCTCCTCCTCTATTTTGTTGCCGGTTTTTTCCGCATTTATGAATAACTATACTTAAAGTATAGATTGTTGTTTCAGCCCTGTCCGGCTGCCGGCCGCCCGTTTGGCGCCTTTTCCCCGCCGCGCAGGGCGCCGGCGTATTCCGTGAGCAGCTGCGCGATGTTCTTGACCCAAAATTGCCCGGCGACGCTCAGCCGATAAAGTGCCGGCCCTTTCTCGAATAGGCCGCGCTCCACCCACAAATCAAGCAAAACCTCCAGCCCGTCCAGCGCGCCGCCGTATTTTTCGGTGATTTCCCCGAGGTTGAAATAACCGATTTCCAGTTGCCGGAGTATATCGCCGCTTAGCCCGCCGCCTTCTTCCCGCAAAAAGGAAACCATGATGGGCTTTAGGCCTTTTCCCACCGCCTCGCAGTATTTCTTTAAGTCGCGGCAGAGCATAACGCTCATGCCGCCGATGTTGCCGCCCGCCCCGGAGCCGTAGGGGAATATTTCCACGCCGGATTTGACGAGGAAGTTGTACATGCTGCGCTCGCGGCTGTTTTTGGCCCAATGGCAGCTGCTGAGCCGGAAATAGGCCCGTTCGTCAAGCCATTTGACCGCATCGGCAAACATGCGCGCTTGTTCGGAGGTCTTGGCCGCCGGCGGCAGGCTGCCCGCGCCGATGGCCTTTATCAGCGGCCCGTCTTCAAACACGCTGAGCTGGTAGAGATCCATCCCGTCAATCGGCAGGCGGTCGATGATTTTAAGGTCTTGCCTAAAGGATGCGCCAGTCTGCCCCGGCAGGCCGTAGATGATGTCGATGATTATAGAAGCCTGGTTGCGGGCGGAAATGGCCGTCAGCCTTTCGATGCACTCTTCCTGGGAATCCAGCCGCCCAACGCTTTGCCTTACGGCGGTGTCGAAGGACTGCACGCCGATGGACACGCGGTTCACGCCGTTAGCAAACCAGGCATCCATTTTGTCGCCGGTAAGATCGTTTATCCGCGCCTCCAAGGTGATTTCGCAGTCGTTGGCCAGCGGCAGGCAGTTCCTTACCGTTTGCAGGAGGCGCGTTATGTTGGACGGCGAAAGGGCGCTGGGAGTGCCGCCGCCGAAAAAGACCGTGTTCACGATGCCGGAGGTGAGATAAGGCTTGTCTTTGTCGGCTTCAAGCTCCTTGGCCAGATGGTCAAGATAATGGGTTTCCGCCGCCTCATTGGCATAGTTTTGAAAAAAGCCGCAGTAAAGGCATATATGGCTGCAAAAGGGGATGTGGATGTAAGCCGCGCGCTTGTTCTTTGCGTCAGCTTGTTTGGACATTCTTTCCTGCCAGAGCCCTTGTGCCCGCGCCGGCGGCATGATAGGGGCCTGGCCGCCCATTCCGGGACGGATCGCGCGCCTTTGCGCGAAAGCGTCCAAAGGGTCGGACGCCTTTTGGCCGACGATGGACAGGTATTCCTCTTCGGCAAGGCTGTTTAGTATTTTGCGCATTGCTTCTTTTGACATGCTTTGTACCTCTTCGTTTATTTGGGCGTTGGGCGGCGCGGGCAGGTTCAGCCTTTGGCCGTTATATTTTCTTTTATCCGCGCGAAAGCGGCTCTGGCGCCCGCCAAATCCTGCGCGTCCGGATGGGTGCTGGCTTTTTTGTGCCGCTCGTCCCTTTCCTTGCCGGGCGCGTGCGGATTGCCCGTCTGCCCTGCGAACATTTTATTCATCCTTTCAATCAACTTAGGGTCTATTTTGCCCTGACAGATGAACCTGCCGACTATTTGGTTGCTGGCATCGAGCAGTCCGGCCGCTTTTTCCAAGCATTTGGCGGCGTGCTCGGATTTGGGGTCGGCGCCCAAGGTGGCGAACAAGCCGACTTTCGCGTTTTTTAAAGATTTCAGGTATTCGGACGCCTCGGCGTCGGCGCTGCCTTTGTCTACCCAAAAACCTGCCGCCACCAGATCATAACCGTCTGCGGAAGGATTTTCCGCCACGGATTTTATGTCCGCGCCTAACTCTTGCGCGATCGCTTGCGCGACCATTTTCGTATTGCCCGTAAGGCTTGAGTATACTACCAATGTTTTCATAAACATCCTCCTCGTCATTCGCTGTAATTGTTTACTTTTCTGATGCTTATATAGAATAAAACTGCGGCGGTAACGGACAGGATCAAAAGATAGCAAGCCGCCTCCCACGTCCAGCCGCCCGCGCGCAAAAGCTTGTTGGAAAGGCCGAGCGGCAGCCAGCCGGCAATGCCTTGCAGCCACGGCGGCAGCCTTTCTATGGGAAATAAGGAGCCGCAAAAAAAGGTCATGGGCGTGATAATGAAATTTATGACCACGGACAGGGCGTCCTGGTTGTCCGCCCATAATCCCACGGTAAAGCCGAAAGCGCCGAAACAGGCGGCGGAAATGATTATGCCGGCTATGCCGGGCAGACTGGGCGGCGGCGCCGCGAAAGCCAGGAAGGCGACCAGATAGATAGTGGCGCCGGCCATGACGCCCCGGCTCACGCCCGCCAGCGTTATGCCAAGCGTGATGGCGAAAGGTGTCAGCGGGCTGACCAGCAAGGTCTGAAAGCTGCGGAAATAGAACCGTCCCACGCTGACGGAAATGGCCGTCTGCTGAAAGGAATTGAGCATGACGGCAATGCCGAGCATGCCTTTGCTCAAAAAGGGGACGTAACCGCCGGGAACGCCGGCGGTAGGGCCAAACCCCCAGCTGAAGGCGAAAAGGTAGAGCAGGGGATACAGCAAAGTGGAAAAGACGTAGCCGAGGTTGCCGATTTTTTTCCGCATGAGAAACATTTCGCGGTAATAAACCATGTACCAGCCCATTCAAACGGCCCCCGTCCCGGTCAGATAAATGAACGCGTCTTCCAGCGTCGCGCCGCCGCTTTTTTGTTTCAAACGGCTTGGCGTGTCGAGAAAAAGCAGCTTGCCGGATTTTAAAAGCGCGATCCGGTCGCAGAGAAAATCCGCCTCTTCCATGTAGTGGGTCGTCAGCACAATGGTTTTACCCGCCTCTTTAAGTTCAAGTACCAGCCGCCATATTCCGCGCCTGACGTCAGGGTCAAGCCCCACGCTGGGCTCGTCCAGCAAAAGGAGCGGCGGGTCGGGCAGCAAGGCTCTCGCTATGAGCGTTTTTCGCGCCATGCCGCCCGAAAGGTGCCTTATTAGGACGTCCCGCCATTCGGACATCGCGAACTTCTCCAGCAGTTTGTCCGCCGACTGTTCGGCCTGGCGCACGCCAAACAGTTTCGCGTATAAAAGCAGCGCCTCTCTTACGGTCGCTTCTCTTTCTAGGTTGTTCTCCTGCGGCACTATGCCGGTATTTTTCAGTATCTGCCGCTTGTTTTCCTGGAAATCGAGGCCGAAGGCTTTGATGCTGCCCCGGTCGCATTTCGCAAGGCCAAAGATGGTTTTCAAAAGAGTGGTCTTGCCCGCGCCGTTAGGTCCCAAAAGGCCCAGTATCTCGCCCTGCCGGACGTGGAAGCTGACTTGGCTCAATACCGTTTTCGCGCCATACGCCTTGGATATGTCGGTTAATTCCAGTATGTTCATGTGGCCGTTTCCTCAAATACGTCGTCGGTAATGCAGTAAAGGTGTTCTTCGCCGTTTTGCCTGATTTTTATGATCTGGGTCTTGACGCTATAGAGCGCGCCCAATATTTCTTCGCGAAAAACTTCCCTTACCCCGCCGTCGATCATGACCGCGCCTTCCTTGACGGCTATTATCCGGTTGCTGAAACGGGCCGCGTGGTTAAGGTCGTGCAGCACCATGATGACCGTTATGGCGAGTTTTTTGTGCAGATGGACGATCAGTTTCATGATTTCGAGTTGATGGTGGATGTCGAGAAAGGTGGTCGGTTCGTCCAAAAGCAGTATTTTCGGGTTCTGCGCTATGGCGAGCGACAGCCACGCGCGCTGCCTCTCGCCGCCGGAGAGGGTGCCCATGCGGCGAAATTTCATTTCGGACATGCCGGTGGCGGCGATGGCCGTATCTATCTGCGCCAGGTCTTCTTCGCTTTTGGGCGCGAAAAATTTTTGGTAAGGCATCCGGCCGTAGCAAACAAGGTCATATACGGTCATGTCGTCGGGAACCGTGGCCGTCTGCGGCAGGATCGCCATTTTTTGCGCTACGCGGCCCGTTTTTTCCGCCTGTATGTCTTTCCCGTCCAGAAAAACCGTCCCGCCCGCCGGTTTCAAAAGTCTGCCCAATGCTTTCAAGACAGTGGATTTGCCGGAACCGTTAGGGCCGATAATGGAGACTATGTCCGCTTTCTCCGCCGCCAGGCTCATTTTCTCGACGACTGTCCGCGCCCCGTAGCGCAAGGTAATTGACTCGGCCCTTATGCTTATCATCCGCGCGACATCCCTTTCTTCAAAAGATATAAAAAGAACGGAGCGCCCAGGAGCGCCATGAATATGCCGACGGGGATCTCTATGGGGGCGATGACCGTCCGCGCCACGGTATCGGCCCCGACTACCAGCGCCCCGCCGAAAAGGGCGGAACAGGGGAGCAGGAACTCAAAGTCCGACCCGACGAAAATGCGCATGGTATGCGGCACGATCAGGCCGACAAAGCCGATCATGCCGGCTACGCTTACCGCCGAGGCCGCCAGCAGGGCGGACAGGACGACCAGCAAAAACCGGGTCAGTTCCACGCGCGCGCCGATGCTTCTGGCGACTTCGTCGCCAAGCTGCAAGGCGTTTAAATAGCGGTAGCCGGAAAGGGCGCTGACCGTCCCGAACAGGCAGTAAGGAAGTATCATTTTCACGTGTTCCCAGGAGCGGCCGTGAAAACCGCCGGCCATCCAGTTGACCGTTCCCTGTATCTTGTCGGAGTTGAAAACCATGATGGCGCTCATAATGGCGCCGAAGAAGGCGCTGACCGCCACGCCCGCCAAAATCATGCGCAGGGGCTGTATGCCGTTTTCCCAGGACAGCAAAAAGACTGTGCCGGTGGCCGCCAGCGCCCCCAAAAACGCAATCGGCGGTATGAGCAGGCTATATTCCGGGAAAAGCACCATTACTGCGACGGCGGACATGCCGGCGCCGGCGGAAACGCCGATGATGCCGGGATCGGCCAGCGGGTTGCGCAGCACCCCTTGCATGATGCAGCCGGCGAGCGCCATGTTTGCGCCCACCATGACCGCCGTCAGCACCCGCGGCAGCCTGATGTAATAAATTATCCGGGAGTTTTCCGTGTTGGCGTAATCGAAGATCACCCGCAAAATCTCGGACAGTTTAATATCGATGGAGCCCAGCGCGATGCCTGCTGCGGCGAAAGCGCAGAGCGCCGCCAAGCCGGCGGACAAGGTAATTATTCTTTTGCCGAGCCTGGGATCCTTCGCTCGTTTGTCGGCGGCAATGCTGAAACTCATCGATTTTCACCGTAAAGTTTATCGGCCAGCATGTTAATGGCGTCGCCAATGCGCGAGCCGGGGTTTATCGTAAACAGGCCGTAAGGCAGGACGTACAGGCGGCCGTTTTTTACGGCGCTGAGTTGGTTCCATATCGGATTGCCCGACATTTCCCGGGAAAACTTTTCCTCAAGACCTTCCGGCGAACCGTGCGTTATAAGAAAAATCACTTCCGGATTTTGCTTTGTTACGTATTCCATGCTGAGCGACAGGTAGGCGCTGCTTGTGTCAAAACCAACGGCGTTGTCCATGACATTGCCGCCGCCCAGCCTTTCCAGCAGGTCGCCGGTGAAGCTCTTTTTGGTGGCCATGCTCATGCTTTCCGGCGTGCCGAATAAAATCAGGCTGCGCGGCGGCCTTTTGCCGGCGCTTTTTTGTCTGGCCAGGCTGTATTTGCCCTGTATCTCGGCAATCTTTGTCCGCGCCGTTTCTTCTTGCCCGGCCAATTCCCCATAAAACCGCAAAGCTGCCAGCGCTTGTTCGTAGGTATCGGTACTTTTGGCCAGCATGGGTATGCCGACTTTTTCCAGTATGGGGATGAGCGCCAGATGCGGAGGCATATTCAGACCGATTATCAGGTCGGGGTTCAGGGACAGTATTATTTCGGTGTTGGGCGACATGCTCATGCCGATTTCTTTGGCGTTGGCGGAAGCGGCTTTGGTGTCGTCGGACATGACCTGCGATATGGGTTTGCCGACCAGGATGTCCTTGCCGCCGGCCGCGCAGAACAAGTCAACATGGGTGGCCGATAAAACTACCACGCGTTTGGGGCGTTCCGGTACCCGCACCTCGCGCCCGGCATCGTCTCTGACCATGCTGAAAGCCGCCTGCGCCGCGCCGGAAGAATCGCCGCCCCGCCAAAGGTAAAGGCCGCCTCCTGCTGCCAGGGCAAGAAAAAGTATTGCGAAAAAATGTTTTTTGATGTTCATTGTTCACACCTCACAAAATAAGTATGCTTGGCCGCCGTCAACTCAGCGTCCAGCGCACGGGTACGGTCATGGCCAAGCCGCCGGGCAGCCCGTGCGGGAAAGGGCAGGCTTTTCGCACCGCTTTCAAGGCGCCCTCGTCAAGGCTTTTTTCCCCGGAGGAGGCCGCTACGTATTGTTCCGCCAAAGACCCGTCCGCGTTGAGTTTCACATATATATGGGCAACTCCCGTTTTGTTTTGCTTTAAGGCCATATAAGGATACGCCCCTTTGTTGCGCTCCACCCGCCGCACAAACCTTTCGATTGTTTCCGCCAATTTTGAGCCGCCCGCCGTACCCGCGCCGTCCTTTTTGCCGGTTCCGGCCGCTGTGCCCGCGCCGCCGCCCGCGCCGGACGAGGTTTCGCCGCCCGCGTTTTCATTGCCAACACCGGCGGGCGCCGGCAGATCGCTTTGTTTCGCTGTTTCGGCGACGCCGTTCAGCGGCGGCCGAGCTATAGCGGCCGGAGCCGGCGGCTGGCGGCGCACGGCTTGGGCCGGGGCGGCTTCTGTCCCCGGCGAAGCGGCGGGCGTATATATTTCGGCCGGATAAAGCCTTTCCCCGCGCGGCGCGGGGGATTTGACGCCCGCGAAAATGACGGCGGCGCAGAAGATAAAAAGCAAATGGCAGGCACAGGAGAAGGCCAGCCCCTGTTTGAACGATTCGGCGCTGTTTGTCTTGTCCATCATGAATCGCCCTTTTCTTCTACCGCGATGGCCAGCCTGGTTACGCCGACATTCTTGAGCTGGCCCATTATCTCTACGACGCTGCCGTGTTCGACTTTTTTGTCGGCGCGGATAATAACGTCAGTTTCCGGCTGGCGCGCCAGTATGCCCTTTACCCTGCCCGCCACGTCGCCGGCGGCGACCGTTTCGTCCCCGACGCTTACTTTGCCGTCCCGCTGTATGGTTATCACTAGGCTAACTTTTTTGTCCCGCTGGGCGGCTTCCGATACCGGCAGCTGCACCGGCAGGTTTTTCTGGTAAACCATTTGCATGGTTACGACTATGAAAAACACCAGTATGGAAAAAATTATGTCGATCAAAGGGACAATCATCAATTTTGGCGTACTTACTATCCGTGTTTCGCGCATCCTCATCTTTCTTCGCTCCTTGCCCGCGACAGGACGTGAATGCAGACGTCTTCAATGTCCGTAAGCGCGTAATCCAAAAGATGCGCGAAATAAGTATGGACGCTTAGCGCCAGGACCGCGACGCATAATCCGGCCGCCGTGGAAATAAGGGCTTCGCCGATGCCGTTCGCGATGGCGGCGGAATTGCCCCCGGAAAAATCAATGTTGCTGAAGGCGTGGATAATCCCCAAAACCGTGCCCAAAAGCCCCAGCAGGGGCGCCATGGTAACCACTACGTCAAGATAGTTCAAGTGTTCGCGCAGCCGGGAGGACTCCAGCGACGTTTGTTCCTCGAAAGCTTCGCGCATGTTTTCCGGTTTTTTGTAATATCCCAGCCCGACGCCCAGCACCCGCGCCAGGATGTTTTGCGAATTTTCGCACGCCGCCCGCGCCCCTTCCAAGTTTTTCGCCGCCAGCTCTACCATGAGGGAATTTTTGAATTCGTTTTTTTTGCGCAGTTTGCGCCGGAAAACAAAAAACCGTTCAAAAGCTACCGCCAAGACCAAGACGGAACACAAAAGCAAAGGGTACATGACAAGGCCGCCTTGCCTGAACAATAAAAGCGCATCCATTTTTAAGCTGTAGAAACTCCTTTCGCCGCTTAGTTAGCCAAAACTAACTAAGTCTCGTTTTATTTCCCCGTCCGAAAACGGGGGTTGGTTGCTGCGCGCCGCTTATGCTGCTGCCTGGTTAAAACGCGGACAAGCTGGGCCGGTCGCCGCGCTGCGAGGAAATTATCCCGCAAAGCTTAAGGCGAATTTAAAAACTCGCTTTCGGCATATTCCCAAGATAAAGTTTCGTTATGCAAGAAAGCGCCGTCGACGCAGCCCGGAGGCAGTCTGTTAAGCGACGTTGCCGCAGCGGAGCGGAAAATTAGCCGCAAAGAAGCCGCGATGGATCTATCAAACACGCCCTAACCGGAGAGCAGTATCAAAATGGCCAATCGGTATTGCGCCATCAATAATGGGGCGCCAGTATAGCGTGAGTTTTCGCCAATGTTTCATGTAACATAATATAAAGAATGTTACATGCGGATTTTTATTTTTAGTCAGGCTATAAGGCGCTTTGAGCGTTATGAATTTTTATTTCCTGCGGCAATGCCCCGCCCGCCCCAAACGGCATTGCCTGTCGCCAAGCGGCTTTCCAGCTTGCCGCAATTAACATTCTTTATATAATGTTGCCTGCGGCGTAAAAAATTCGTATTTATATGCAAAAAATACATCTTTGCCCTTAATCATTGTGGGCAAAAGAACGGGGATGGCACAAATTAATTAGCCTCGGCTAACTTAACCCGCCAAAAAAACGGCCGCCGTTACTGGCGGTTGTGCCGCTAACTTGCGCCAACGAAATCCAATGTCACCTTAACCAACGCGGCAAGCCGCAAAAAACCGCAAAACGGCAAAACCGCCGCCTGCTATCCGCGCCCAGCAAATCGCGGCACTTACTCTAATAGCTTATTATCATTGCGCTTCGTTGTCAATACATAAAAACATATTTTTGCGCTTTCCCAAACCAGGGTCAATTGCAATATCAAATGCAACAAATTTCCCATAGGGCTTGGCATGCACCAATCCTTGTATCGCCATGGCCTTAGGCAAGGGGATTATGCCGCGATTGCCTCTTTGATTTTCATAAGCTCTTGCGCGAACGCTTCCGCAGGCGTCATGCAGCCTAAACCATTCAATTGAAAAACGCGCTTTCAGTGTTCTCGGCATAACAGAACGGAGGCGACAAAATATACGCGGCATGATTTTGAAGGCTTCTTTAAGTTCCCTGAAAGTATGTCCCGCCCGTTCTTTGTAGTCAATCGCCGCCTGCCGATAATCTTTACTATGACATATTTTTCACAGCAAATATTTTAGAAAAACATATTTGCCACATTAGGCAGGCATTTTCTAACGCGGATACTTCACCTGAAAAAGAGAGCTGTCGCAAAACCAACTATATTTGGTAGACAACAGCTCTCTTTTTATCGTTATCTGACACTAAATGAAGCGGCATTGTCGCCGGATGTAAATGTCATTTTCTTGATATTGAGGGTATCCTTTAACAAGGAATAGAAAACCTCAATCAAATTCTCGACGGTTGCGACCTTCTTAACAACTACAAGGCGACATTCGGGATAGGCTTTTGCAAGCTCGGTGTCAAAGGCTATGCCAACGCTGGCATTCCATGTTGAGCCACCCTTGATTCCTTGAGCCTCATATACCTTTAAAAGCTCGGGAAGAATCGGGTCTTCTTTTTGCAAAATAATCGCGTGGTCAAAGTTTACCAAATATTCCCACGCATGATTTTTGATGCTGTTGCAAGCTACAACAAAACCATTTGAACTGTTTACCTCGCCTTCTACTTCAAGCGTTAATGTTCCGGTATGTCCGTGAAGATACTGCGCTTCGCCAATATATCCCAAAAATCGATGCGCATATTGGATGTTGATTTTAGTAATTGACGTCAACACTCTTTTTTCCTCGCCCACCGGTTTTTCCTTGAATGCCGAAGCAGGGACATGGCAGACCGGACATTTGGCCAGTATACTTTCTCCTGCATGAACATACCCGCATTTTGAGCAAACCCATTGTTTCATTCTCATAATCTCCCTTGCGCTTAAAGTCCGCCGACCTTATATTATGTTATTTTATGCCTTCTGCGATTATTTTGTCAATATATTTTAATTTTCCCAAAAAATTCGGCCCACATTTCACACAACTCGCAACATATTGAGAAACCTTTTTCGTTCATGCCAAAATGTTGCCAATTCGTTGCCACGCCATTGTTGCAAGTGTTTTTCTACATAAATAAAATGCGAACCTATAGCCTGCCAAGCGGACCGGCAACTTTCCTCAAGCCTTTCCGGGAGACTTTCGCATATACGCGCATCGTCCCGGTGTCGTTATGCCCGGGCAATTGCTGAATGTAACCGATGCCCGTTGGATTTCTTTTCGCAAACACGCGGCAAAAGGCGCGGCCAGCGGAACGCCGCCCGGCAATGCCCAAAATGCCCGGCCAGCGCCTCTCCCTACGATGCTCCATGCCCGTGACATCGCCGCCGCACGCGATGGCGCAAAATGCGTTCCTGGCATATCCGCTAACTTTGATGCCGGTTGTCTCCCGGCTGCCGCCTCGAACCGCTTGCGATTTGCAACTTTTCTGTCAGCTTTTTTATATCCATGCCCACATGTTTGGGATTCAGCGCAAAAAACAAAAGTTGCCGCCATACTGTTCCCCGGCTAAAATCATGGCATCCGTGCGGCTTTTGCCACGCTGCCTTGCGCAAAATTCTTGCCGCGCCTTTGGTTCGCCTGTGTTTTTCGCCGCGCGGGGCGGCAAATTAGCTCGCAAATGTTATCCTGGTTTTAATCGAAAAACGGCAGGAATTAATTCGGCGGCTTGGCCGGCCTTTAAATTTTTAATTTTGAAACGCTTTTTGTAAGTTTTCCAGCGCCTGTTTGACAATTGCCCGGGGACAGGCGAAATTCAACCGGACAAAGCCGGCGCCCCCTTCGCCGAACCACCGCCCCAGATCGCCCAGCACTTTGGCTTTTTCGACGATGGTTTTGTCTATTTCGTCGGGGGAAAGGCCAAAACCGTTAAAGTCCAGCCATGCCAGATAAGTGCCTTCCGTGTTTACAAAGCGTGCGCGCGGGATGTTTTTTTTCGTAAACTCTCGGGCGAAAGCGATGTTGCCTTCTATATACGCAAGCATTTTTGCAAGATACGGCTCGCCGTATTGGCAAGCGAAGATGAAGGCCTGCACGCCAAAACTGCATCCGCTTTCCATGCTCGCCCTTTGCAGCCAGCCCCTGAATTTTTGGCGCAAAGAAGCGTCGGGCACGACGACCGCCGATGCGTGCAGGCCGGCCAGATTGAAAGTTTTGCTCATGGAAAAGGCTGTTGCGATTTTTCCCGTTCCCAAGGATAGTGCCGGAAGATGGGTATGGCCTGTAAAAACAATGTCCGAATGTATTTCGTCGGCAAACAGCAAAACGCCGCTTTGGTCGCAAATGGCCCTTAAACACCGCAGTTCGCTTTCTTCCCAGACCCGTCCCACCGGGTTGTGCGGCGAGCAGAGTATCAGCATTTTGTTGTTTTTGTCCGCCGCTTTAGCCGCCAAATCGGCAAAATCCATGTAGTAGCGGCCGCCCCTATAAACAAGCGGGTTGCTTATTGGCTTGCGCCGGTTGGCTTCTATCGATCTTTTAAAAGGGTAATAAACCGGCGGCTGGATGATTATGCCGTCGTTTTCGTCCGTAAAGGTTTGTATGGCGATGTTGATCGACGGTACCACCCCGGGCGAGAAAATCACCCAATCCTTTTCGATTTCAAGCGCGTGCCGCCTTTGCAGCCAACTTTTAAGCGCGCCGGCAAATTCCTCGCGCAGCGGCGCGGGGTAGCCGTAAATGCCAAAGCCGGCCATTTGCGTCAGACGTTCGACGACTTCCTGCGGCGCACGAAAATCCGCGTCCGCCACCCACATGGGCAAAGCGCCCGATGTGTCAAGCCCCGGAAAACGCGCGGCGCAGCCGTCCCATTTCAGGCAGCCGGTGCCTTTGCGGTTGAGCAATTCGTCAAAATCATTGTACATTGCGTATCCTCTTTCCCGGAGAAATTACCGCCGCGCAGGGGCAAAAGGAATCCCGTTCAGCCGGCGGAAACCGAACAATCTGCTACGCTGCCGGCAAGCGACAGTTCCTGGCGCAAAGCGTCCAGATCGGCCGCTACGGATTCCCCTAAGGTTATCCCGTGCGCCGATTGTCCGGCGCAGGTTATATGCTCCAATTCGCCCGGCAGATATATTGCATCCTGCGGGTTTGCTTTTTGCGAATTTTTTAAGCGCCGCGCCAGCAAATCGACCGACTTTTTAAACAGTTCCGGCGGCTGGAAGGCGGCAATGTCAACGGCCATAAAACAAAACCCTATTTTGTCCGGGTCATCCTGCAACCCGCGCGTTTTTTCGTCCAATTGGCAGGCCGCGCCCGTCAGCAAGGAACACAATATTTGCACCACGACCGCCAGACCCGAGCCTTTATAGCCGCCGAAAGGGAAGAAGGCGCCCTGCAGCGCGGCGGCGGGGTCGTCCGTGTCGTTGCCGTGCGCGTCAAGAGCCAGTCCTTTTTCAATGCCGCGCCCTTCCCGCAAAGCGTAAAGTATCTTGTTATAGGCAGTTTTGCTGGTAGCGGCATCGAACACTACCGGGGGTTCCTGCTCGGCCGGTATCGCGGCACAGATGGGGTTTGTGCCGAGGGCGCGGCTGATGCCGCCGTGTACGGCGGTTCTCGGCCGCGCGTTGCAAAAGGCGAACCCTATCATGTCATGCTCAAGGGCCCGCATGGCGTAATAGGCGGCCATGCCGAAATGGGTTCCGTTTACGACGGCGGCGCCCGCCATGCCGGTTGTTTTCGCTTTTTTTATGCACTTGTCCATGGCGTAAACGCCGGAAACGGCGCCGGGCGCGGCATCGCCGTCGATCAATACGGCGGCCGGCGCTTCTTTAAGGGTTTTAATCTGGGGATTTTTGTTGATCGCGCCGCTTTTTATTCCACCGACATAGTTTTTGACCTGGATGAGGCCGTGGCTGCGTACCCCGCGCAGTTCCGCCGCGACAAGGTTCCCGGCCACGCGGGCGGCGTGTTCCGGCGCAAGCCCGGCCGCCTGAAGTATCTCCTGGCAAAAAACAGCCAATTTTTCCTTGTCAAATTTTGTTTCCACGGAAAACTCCTTTCCCCAGGCGCCCTATGGCGGGGACAATGTTCGCGCCGCTTGACTCTTTCAACCGCTTTCTTTTATTTCGCCGCTAAGGTAGGGGTTGAGCGCGTTGGTACATACTTCGTCGATTTTTACCGTTTGGGGTTTGACGAAGCCGTTGTCTTCCATCATTTTTATCCAGAAGTTGACCTTGACCGGGTCAATGGCGTTATCGTCCGGGAACCTGGTTCCGCCGGCTTTGTCTTTGTCAATCTTTAAATAATCGGCGGCTATTTGTATCGCCTCGTCGTAATTTTTGTTTATCCAATGCTGCGTTTTTACCGTCGCGGCGATATATGCCTTTACAATGTCCGGATTTTCCTTGATGAAGTCCTCGCTGAAGGCGCGGGTGGAATAGGAACTGGCCGGCCCGTTGCCCGCGGCGGTGCCGATTGCCCAGGTGTTGACCAGCGGGCGCACGCCGCCGCGCTTCATGGCGGAAAGGGTAAACACGTTGTGTATGCCGGCCACGTCAATATTGCCTTGGCGCAAGGCATTTTCCGCTTGGTTGTCCGCCATCACCACCCATTCCACTTGGTCGCGTTTGATGCCGTTCTGCCGCAAATATTCGGAAAACAAAAGTTCCGCGCAACTACCCACGTAACCGATGGAAACTTTTTTGCCGATAAGATCCTTGGCTTCCTTTATCGGGCTGTCCTCTTTGACAAGATAAGTCATGTGGGTCTTGCGCGGATCGGGGTCGTCGAAAGAGCCTTGCAGCACCATTTTTAGCTTTGCCCCGCCCTCGCGCGCCTTGGCGATGGTCAGCACATGCCCTGTGCCAAAAAGATGGTTGTCTCCTTTTATTACTGACTGCGCCAGCATACTGCCGGTCATGGAACCGGTATAATCGATATTCAGGCCGACCTCTTTATAAAAGCCCAATTTTTCGCCGATATAAATTTCGTTGAATCCGGACATGGTCGGAACTTTGAGGTTGAACGGCTTGTCGAGTTTGCCGTTGACGAATTTCGGCTTGCCGCCCTTTGTGGCGCTTGAGCCGCCGCAGCCCGCCGTTAGGGCGGCCAAGGCCACCGCTCCCGCTAAAAGCAGCGTCAGTATAATTTTCCCTTGTTTTCTCAACATTGACAATCACCTTTCCTTTAATAAATTTTTATGCTGTCCGCCGGGCAAGACACGCATAAGGCTTGCGAGACTATTTGCCGCCCTGCAAGGCGCAAAACGCGGACGGGAACATTTTGCGCAAAGCGGCAGGTCAAATCAGCCGCAAATATGACACGGCTTTAACCGAGGAACAGCGTTAGCTGCGTGGCATAAGTTCCTGTTTCCAAGATGTGTATCTTCTTTCCAGATATAACAGCAAATAGTTGGCGGTGAACCCCAGGACGGACATCAAAAGTATGCCGGCGTACATCCTGGGTATTTCAAATTTCTGCTGCGCGTCAAACACCAAAAAGCCGATCCCCGCTTTTGCCCCGACCATTTCGGCGGCGATGAGTATCAGTATGGAGGTCGTGGCGCTAAGGCGCGCGCCGGTAAATATATAAGGGAGGGACGCCGGGATCACCACCCGGAAAAATATTGTAAAATTGGACGCTCCCATGGAGCGGGCGGACTTTATCAGGAGCGGGTCGACGTTTTTAACGCCGGAAATGGTGTTCAAAAGGATTGGCCACTGCACGCCCCAATAGATTATCGCGACCTTTGACACCTCGCCTATGCCGAAGAAAAGTATGAACACAGGAAAAAGCGCCAAGGCGGATGTTTGTCGGAACGCTTGCAATAACGGGTCGGCGAATTTTTCCACCGTCCTGAACCAACCGATCAAAAGCCCCGCCGAAACGGAAGCGCTGACACCGAGCGTAAAGCCGGCCAGCGTGCGCCGCAGGCTGGCGGCAAGGTGTACAAACAACTCGCCGTCGAGCAGCATGCCGTAAATGGTCTCGACAACTATGGAAAAAGGCGGCAGGAAAAAGTAATCTATCGCCCCCGAGCGCGGCAAAAGTTCCCAGGCCGCCAAGAAAATAAGCACGGCGGCGATCCGCTTGCAAAAAGATGCCGCAAATCCGGCCGCGACCAGTATTTTGCGTAGGATCCCCCGCGCCTGCCGCCATTTTACCGAAAAAGCGCTCACAGCAAAACCTCCTGTCCCTGCGGTTGGTATTTTGAAGCGGGAACTGCTTTCTGGATATTTGTCGTCGAAGAACCGAACGCCGTCCTTATAAGCGGTGCAGCGGGCAGTTCTTTGCCAGGCGGCTTATTTTATGAGCAGCCGGTCGGATTTTTCATAGACCTTCGCCGTTATTTCCTGTCCCAGGCCGGGCAGTTCCGGCGCGGTATAGCGCCCCTTTGCCGGCTGGTAATTGTATTCGCACAATTCGGCGTATTCCGGCAGCAATGTTTTCTGATGGTGCTCGTGTATGCAAAAATTCGGTATGGCGGTTTCGGCGTGTATGGCCGCCGCTTCGGCGACGCCCGTGCCGGCGACGTGCGCCTGTACGGTGATTTCAAAAGTATGCGCCAACTCCGCGATCTTCTTAAATTCCGACAGGCCGCCGCAGGAACCGATGTCCGGTTGGGCCACGTCAATGGAGCGATCGACAAAATAGGGCAGGTAGCCCCAGCGCGTATAGATCCGTTCGCCGGAAGCGATGGGTATGTTTATTTTTTCTTTGGCTTTTTTTAGGAGCGGAGGGTTCAGCGGTGTGTTGATTTCCTCGTAAAAGAATATATTGTATTCTTCCACCGCCCGCGCGAACTGGACGGCGCTGACCAAGTCGGTATTGGCGTGGTTTTCTACGATGATGTCCACGTCTTCCCCCACCGCTTCCCTGATCGCTTTTACCCTTTCCACGCCCAGTTTTATCACAGAATTGGGCAAAGGGCCTTCCAAATGCACATTTTCCGTGCTCCCGGCTCGGTTCAGCGCCAAGACGTCCACCTTGACCGCGTCATACCCATCGGCCAGAGCTTTGCGCGCTTCCTCCGCGTACTGCTCCTTTTCCCCTTTCGGCGCCCTTTTCGGCCCCCAGCCAAATTGCAGCTGCGAAGCGTAGACGCGCAGATCCTTTCTGCACTTGCCGCCCAAAAGTTTATACAAAGGCAAAGACAGCGCTTTTCCCTTTATGTCCCACAAAGCCGTGTCAATAGCGCTGACGCCGGAAAAAACCACTGTGCCGCCGCCTTGCCCCCAGAAGGTTTTTTTGAATAGCTTCTCCCAGACTTTTTCCGTATCGAAAGGGTCAAGGCCGATGACAAGCGGCGCCAGATCCTTGATCATGGCGGCGGCGGCGCTGCCGCCCGCGCCGTAGGCCATGCCCGCCTCGCCGATGCCGTATATCCCTTCGTCGGTGTCTATGCGTGTCAAAACAGGTCTTTGCCCCGAATTGGGCAGCTTGTGCACATGGAAAATTTCCACCTGAGTTATTTTCATCAAAATACAGCTCCTTTACGGTTGAATGATATCTGCCGGAGCAGACGCACAGTAAAGACATATTATTTATATATGTTTAATAATAATATATTCATTTTTCTCCCATTTGTCAATTAAAAATAATCCTGCCCGCGCTTAACACTACTTTTATACTGCTGTCTTTAATATTTTCTCCGACGGCGGAGTTTTAAAGTTATGATTATGTTATAATAAACAAAAGAAGCTTTTTGCCTGTTTTCACGGCGTCCGCACGGGAATCCAGCAAGCGGCGGCGCCAGAGCCGGCCGACGGTGGGCGGCAAAATTTAAAGGGGGAATGAAGATGCCGTTAGTAACGACAACCGAAATGTTTAAAAAAGCCTATGCGGGACAGTACGCCGTAGGCGCTTTCAACGTCAACAATATGGAAATCATCCAAGGCATAGTCGACGCGGCCAAGCAAGAATGTTCGCCGCTCATCCTGCAAGTTTCCGCCGGCGCGCGCAAATACGCCAAGCATGTTTACCTGGTCAAATTGGTCGAAGCGGCCCTTGAGGATTCCGGCCTGCCGATCTGCCTGCACCTTGACCACGGCGACAGTTTTGACATTTGCAAATCCTGCGTGGACGGCGGGTTTACTTCCGTCATGATCGACGGCTCGAAATACCCTTACGAAGAAAATATCGCTTTGACGAAAAAAGTGGTGGAATACGCCCACGCCCACGGCGTGGTGGTCGAAGCCGAACTGGGCAAACTGGCCGGCGTGGAGGATGCCGTGAAGGTCAGCGCCAAGGATGCTACTTACACCGATCCCGACCAAGCCGTCGAGTTTGTCGGCCGGACCGGCGTCGATTCTTTGGCGATCGCCATTGGCACCAGTCACGGAGCGTACAAATTCAAAGGCGACCCTTCCCTTGATTTTGAACGGCTGGAAAAAATATCCAAGCTGCTGCCCGGCTATCCTTTGGTGCTGCACGGGGCGTCGACGGTGCTGCCGGAATTTGTCAAAGAATGTAACGAATACGGCGGTAAATTGCTGGACGCCAAAGGCGTGCCGGAGGACATGCTCCTGCGCGCGGGCAAGCTGGGCGTATGCAAGATAAATATCGACACGGATTTGCGGCTGGCCATGACCGCCTCCATCAGGAAGTATTTTCACACCAGCCCGGCGGATTTCGATCCCCGGCAGTATCTCGGCCCGGCGCGCGAGGCGATCAAAAACATGGTCGTCCATAAGATCAAAAACGTGCTCAATGCCAGCGGACGGCTATAAAAACTTTGCGCGCCGCTTTGCGTAAAATATCAAGGGCTTTTCAATCGAACGCCAAAAATCCCGCAGAAACTTGCTTTTTCAAGTTTCTGCGGGATTTCAGTTATTTCGTTTTAATGGGAATGAGTACATTTCGAGCCTGGCGTTTCGGCTTATGCGCAGCAATGGGCGGCCTCTGCGCAGTCCCGTACCCACTCCGTACCCACTTATTTTTCTGATACTGTTCTCAGATTAAAATCATGCTGTATTTGCGACCCATTTACCGCCCTTTCGCGGGACAAGGAAAAATGCCGGGCGCCGTTTGGCAGCCAGCGCGTAGCGTCTTTCTCGACCGGCGCAAAGCCCATCTTTAAGAACAACGAAAGAGACGGACGGTTGTCTTTGGCGATATCAGCGTACAAAGCGGCAAACCCGCA
>JAISLQ010000020.1 GCA_031290885.1 Acidaminococcales bacterium | reverse complement strand
GGCATTGGCGGCCAGCGCCGAGCCGGTCATGCCGAAGGCCAAAACCAGCGCCAAAGCGATTGTCAAGAGCTTTTTCATTTTGTTCCTCCTTTTATATGCCAAATTTTCCGCCCTATGCGGCGCCGAAAAGACAGAAAGCCGTCCCTGCCGTGTTTTGATGCCGGAGCGGCCGCAGTTTTGCTTTTGGCAAAGCCGGCGGCAAAGGGCGGAGTGTCCGTGTTGCCTCCCCCTCCCCGCGCGGCGCGCCATAACGAGCCGGCGGCCGCAGCCCTTGCGCATCCTTTCCCGGAGCGCGGCATTGACCAATCGGCGACAGATAAGGACAATATGATTTTAGCAAAGCCCAAGCCAGCTTGTCAAGGCTTCGGCCGAAAAAGTTTTCTGCGGCTAACAACAAGGGCGCGCCGCAATTGCCGCGCGGTCAAGCGCCAAGATACAGTAATTTTGCGCAGGAGCCTGAAAACACCGCAGATATATCCGGCAACGTCCGTATTTAATTTTGTTGATGCGGGCAGGGACGCTCCCGCCGCCGGCCGGCTTTTTTGCGGAAATGGCCGCCGATAGGTTTGCGGTTTGCGCTTTAACCGCCGCAATTGCAGAAACGGGGGCGGCCCATGCGCCACGCGGCAACAAAAAAGCGGCGGGCATTTTGCCCGCCGCTTTTTAAAGCTGTTTTAGGTCAGAAGTAGAAGGTTACGTAGCTCCAGAGCAGCTTGCCTTTGGCGCGCGCAAGGCCGTTTACGTCGTCTTGCTGTTTAAAGTCGAAGTAATCGACGTTCAGGTCGACGTTCTTGGCCAGCACGTAGCTTGCGCCCACCGTCCAGCCTTTGTAGCCGAAAGCTTTGTCCGCGATGCACAGCTCGATGGCCGGCGCGAAAATGGCCGCCGCCGGCAGGGAGTAATAAGCGCCGCGCAGTTCAAAGGTGCCGGCCTTTTTCAGGTCTTTTTCCCCAAAGGTCAGCCCGGCCGCCCAGCCTTTTTTCTTTACAACGTGATCCAACCCGATACCGAAACCATTGTGATAAGAAAGCAAATTAAAACCCTTGGTCGAGCCGACATATTCCGCCCAGAGGTTTAGTTTGCCCGCCAACCGGTAATCCAGCCCGATTTCATAAACATTGTTGTCCACTTCGCTGTACTTAAATGCGCCTGCTGGCTCATCAGCGCCTTTGCTTTTGACGTTGTACCAGGCGAGGACGCCGCGCAGCTTGTCGGTGAAGCGGTAGCCGGCCTCGGCGCCCAGCAGTTGGGTGCGCTGGTTGGAATCAGTAACCCCCACCGTCCGAGGCATGCTGTATACAATGTTCTTTCCCCGGAGAGGGCGCAGGGCAAAGACGTCCACGCTCCATTTGCCGGTGGCGTAATTGAGCTTGAGCCCGTCCACGTCGTCGTCCAGCAAAGCGCCGTAGACCGCCGTGTGCGACCAGTTGCCGGCGGTTACGTTGACCGCCCCGAGGGAGCCTTCCACCCAGGCGTTGCGCAAAGTGGCGCGGCTTTCGGAACCGTTGGCGTTGGTTTTGAAATTCTGCCCATCGTGCTCAATCATGCCGGTATAGTTCCAGCGCTCGTTCACCTGGCCGTTGATCCACAGTCGGGAACGCAGCAGGCTTTCGTCTGACTTTTCTTCCGGCCCTACACGAAACAGGTATTGCGTGGCAGCGCTATATTTGCGGGTCTCGCGTTTGTGGCCGAACCGCGCCTCGCCGGTGATGGTTACGTTGTCCAGCTTCTTCTCGAGCCTTGCCACGCGCACGCCCAAGATCTCCAGTTCCCCGGCGAACTCCGCCGCCAAACGCTCGATCTGCGCCTTCTGGGCGGAGTCGGCTTTGTCCGCGCGCGCCAGGGCTTTCGCGATGATCTGCGCCGCCTCGTAGCGGGTGATGTTGGCGGAGCCGACGAAACGGCCGTTGCCGTAGCCTTCGATTATCCCCGCTTGTGCCAGTTTGCCGATGGAAGCGTAGGCCCAGTGGTTGGCCGGCACGTCCGCAAAGGCATTGGCGGCCAGCGCCGAGCCGGTCATGCCGAAGGCCAAAACCAGCGCCAAAGCGATTGCCAAGAGCTTTTTCATTCTGTTCCTCCTTTTATGCCAAATTTTCCGCCCTATGCAGCGCCGAAAAGACAGAAAGCCGTCCCTGCCGTGTTTTAAAGCCGCAGCGGCAAAGGGCGGAGTGTCCGTGTTGCCTCCCCCCTCCCCGCGCGCGCCATAACAAACCGGCGGCCACAGACCTTGCGCATCCTTTCCCGGAGCGCGGCATTGACCAATCGGCGACAGATAAGGACAATGCAATTTTAACAAGGCCCAAGCCAATGTGTCAAGGCACAGGGCGAAAAGGCAAAAAAGCGTTTTCCCCGGCCAATCAGAAGCATCCGCCCCCAAATGCGCCTGTTCCCTGCGCAAGCCCGCCCCGGCAGGGGCCGCGCAAGCGCCGAATTTGCCGCGGGCGGCGGCTACTTGAAAGGCCGCAGGGTTTCCAGCATAAGTTCAAGGTTCTTGCCGAAGTCGGGATGGGCGGAAGCGTCCGCCCGAAAACTAAAAGAATAGACATATTTGCCCATAGCGGTCATCACGCGGTATATGGCCTGACGGCGCGCGCCGTCTTCGAATTTGAGCAGTATGTATTCGTTGCCGCCCGCTTTTTTCACCTCGGAGGCGGTTACGGCAAAGCCCGGCAGCGACGGGGCGTTCCTTTCCGCGTCCAGCAGCTGCGCGAGGATGGCGCCCGCGTAGCCGCCGGCAAAATCGGCGCAGGTCTGGCGCAGGTCCTCGTCTTTGCCGCCGTTGACCGACTGGAGGGCAAAGGATGGGTCGGGCGCCGTTTGCCCGGCTTGGCAGAAGCGGACGATCCAAGCCGGGTTCTTGCCTACGCGGGTTTCGGTTACGGCCAGCCTGTCCCAGGCGGCGCAGGTTTTCAGGCGAAAATTCGCCGCGCGATCGGCGTGCTCAACCGTCCCGTCCCCAACGGCGGCGGAACTTGCGGCCGCGCAGTCGCCGGCCAGCAAAAAAAAGAGAAGGGCCAAAAAAAGTTTTTTCCCCAAGCGCGCTTCCCTCCTTAATATTTCCCCGGCGGCGCAAGCCGCCCGCCGCCCTGGGCATCGTTACCAGTCCCGCGCGCGCAGCGCTTCGGCCAGTTCTATGCCGACGGAAAAGTATTTGAGTATGTATTCGATGTCGGCGGCGACGCAGGCGCGGGCGACGGTTTCAAATTCGCTGCCGTTTTCGTGAAATTCTTCGCGCAGGCTGCCGATCATGATGTTCATTTCATCGAGTTTTTCCTGGATCTCTTTCCGGCTGCGCGAAGCGTCAGCCAGGTAGCCCACAAAATCAAGGATGACAAAGCGCAGTTTGTCGACGAGGAATTTCGGATAGTAGGCGTCCTCGTACATTTGCGCGAGCAGGATGTAGTCCGCGTTGAATTTTTCCAACGTTCTTTTCATTTGGGCAGGTCGCTCCCCGATAGGTTTTTTGCCGCCGCCAAACCGGGCGCGCTCAGCCGCCGCGCTCCCTGATCCGGCCGGAAGGCGGCCGGGCGCTCCGCGCCGACCACTGCTGGTAAAGCGGGTGGCTGTAGAAGGAGAGGACGGTTTGTTTGCGGGCAAAATCATAGCGCAGGGAAATGAAGGTGTCGTTTCCCTGCCAAAGATAGGCCACCGTTTTTTGATAAAGGTCGTCATTTTGCTGGGTAGGCCGCCCGTGCGCCTTTACGAGCGCAAAATAAAGCTCTTGCGAATCAAGGCCGGCGCCGCCGTTTTTTGTCGCTTTGACCATGAAAAAGCGGCCGTTGAAAAATTCGTAGCTTACCGCGTCAAACAAGGTCCCGTAGAAATTACTGGGGCGCGAAGCGCAGGCATAGCTGCGGGTGGCGCGGCCAGGTTCGCCGCCGGCGGGCGCGAACCGATGCCCGCCCTTTTCCAGTTCGCCGACCGCAAGCCCCCATTTGAGGCCGTAAAAATCTTTCGGCTCATTGGCGTAGGTCATGGCCAGGGCGCAAGGGGCGGCCGACAGCAAACAGAAGGCGGCGACGAGAAAAATTCGCCCGAACATTTTGCCTTTGCCCCCTTTTCCGGCGCCAGCCCCGCCCCTCCCGTCGGAGGGCAGAGGGCGGATTGGCCAAGCGCCAAATCGATTCGCGCTTTCTTTTCGCTTCCATTATAAGAATTTTTGGCAAAACAGTCAAATTAAAAACGCAAAATCTCTTCGCGGGCTCGCAAAAATCCCGGCATGGCCGGAAAATCCATGCGGCGGCGGCTTCCTCCGCTTTTTTTGCCGCAACTTTGTTTCATAAACAATCGGGATATGATATAATCTGAAATGTAAAATAAAGCCGCCGGCCCGGTTACTCTAATATCCGCTGAAGGAGGCATTTCCCGTTGAAACGGATTTTAGTCATTGACGACAACTTGGCAAGCCTCAAACAAATAAGTTCTTATATTTCGCCTTATTACGATGTTTTGCTGGCTAAGTCAGGCGCGCTCGGTTTGCGCATCTGCGAGAAGGAAATGCCGGATTTGATCCTTTTGGACGTGGAAATGCCGGAAATGAACGGGTTCGAGACAATGGCCCGCCTCAAGAAAATCCCCGAGCTTTGCGGCATACCGGTCGTATTTCTCACGGGCAACAACAGCGCGGCGACCGAAATAATGGCCCTTGAGTCGGGCGCGATGGACTTTGTCCCCAAAGCCGCCCTCAAAGACATCCTGCTGCACCGGATTGAGCTGCATCTTAGACTTTCTTCCTATCAATTGTCCATGGAGAACACCATCAAGGAAATAGAAACGACCATCGTTACCTCTTTTTCCGAACTCATAGAGTTTAAAGATACCAACGCCGGCAGCCATGTCATGCAAACAAGCAGATGCGCGAAAGCGCTGGGGCGGCAGCTTATGAGAAGCGGCCAGTTCCGGGGCGAGCTTGACGAGCATTACCTTGACGTTATGGCGCGCGCCACGCCTTTTCACGACATCGGCAAAATCGGCGTAAGCGACCTCATCCTTTTAAAGCCCGCCGCGCTGACCCCGGAAGAGTACGACAAGGTCAAGCTGCACACGACCATCGGCGCCAACGTCCTGGAAAACACTTGCCGCAACGCCCCCTCGCTAAGTTATATGCAAATGGCCAAAACCATAGCCGGCGGCCATCATGAACGATATGACGGCACAGGCTACCCTTGCGGCATGGTGGGCGAGGCCATACCTTTGTGCTGCCGGATTGTGTCGGTGGCCAACGTATATTGCTCCTTGTTGTCCGATCGTGTTTTCCGCAAAGCCATGAGCCACGAAAAAGCCGGCGAGCTGATAGCCGCGGGCGCGGGCGGCGAGTTTGACCCGCGCGTGGTAAGGGCGTTTTTAGCGGCGCGGGATGAAATCGACGATCTGTTGCAAGACAAATGAAAGACAAACCGCCCTGCGGCATTTCAGCGACGAAAGGGAACGACAGATGAAACGCATTCTTATCGTAGACGACAATCTGGCGATCTTAAAGCAAATCAGCGCGCAAATTTCCGACAACTACGACGTGATTGTCAGCAATCACGGCAAACACGTATTGCGCATCTGCATGGTTGAGCGGCCAGACCTTATCCTGCTGGACGTCGAAATGCCGGAAATGAACGGGTTTGAGGTCATCGGCCAGTTAAAGTACATTCCTTGCCTGCGCGACATACCGGTGATTTTCCTGACCGCGCATCACGACGCCGATATTGAGATCAAGGCTTTGCGGACCGGCGCCGTGGATTTTATCGCCAAGCCCTTTGAAAAGCGCGTATTGCTGCACCGCATAGATTTGCACATCCGCATGGACGCGTACAAGTCGTATCTGCAAAATTCGGTGATGGAACTGTCGGACAACCTTGCCCTCCTGTTCGCCGGGCTTATCGAGTGCCGCGACGAAAATACCGGCTACCATGTGCTGCGCACCAGCAAATATGTGGATTTGATCGGCCAGGAGCTGATAAACCAGAAAGTTTTTCCGGAACTTACCGAAGATGCTTTGAAAATGATGGTACGCGCCGCGCCGCTGCATGACATTGGCAAAATAGCGGTCAGCGACCGTATCCTTTTGAAACCGGCCAAGCTTACCCGCGAGGAGTTTGACGACATGAAGCGCCACGCCGTCGTGGGGGAGGAGATTTTGGGCAACATGTACCGGCACACGCCCAGCCAGAATTATTTGCATTACGCGAAAAACATCGCGGCGTTTCACCATGAAAGGTTCGACGGCAACGGCTACCCGCATGGCATAAGAGAGGAAACCATCCCGCTTTGCGCCCGCATCATGGCGGTGGCCGACGTCTATGACGCCCTTATTGAGAACCGCGTGTACCGCAAGGCCATGAGCCACAAAGAGGCTTACGATATCATCGTCGAAGGAAGGGGCAGCCAGTTTGACCCACGCGTCGTCGATACTTTCTTGCTGTGCGAAAAGGAGATAGTAAAAATGGCCGCTTTGCTGCCCGCGTCCTGAAAAGGCCGGGGATTTGATCCGAAATGCCTTGCGAGGCGCGCCCGCCTTGCCGCCTTCCTTGAGCCCCCGTTTCAATTTCCATGGCGTTTTCCCCTCAAAGATACCGCTGCGCCGCCAAAGGCCCACGCGTGCAAATAACCGGCGAAGGAGACTTCCGAGCGCAAATGTACAACTTAGACATTTATATGGCCATTTCCGTTTTTGCCCTGATCGCCAGCGGCGGCATTTACTATGTTTATTGCAAAAACAAAAAGCGACTGGCCCAAAGCAATGAAACGGAAGAACATATCCGGCTTATTTTTAACGCGGTGCCGATGGCTTGCAGCATAAGGGACAACGATGGCGACATCGTCAGCTGCAACAACGAAACTTTGCGCATGTTCGGTTTCAAGCATGAAAAAGAGCCGGCGCTGCCTTTTGACCTTTTCAACCCGCCCACGCAGCCCGACGGTTCGCCCAGCCGGGAAAAAATCAAACAGATCATTGCCGACACGCTAAGCTTGGGGCAAAGCCGCTTCAATTGGACATATCGGTCAAAAACCGGGGAATCTATTCCGGCGGAAACAACATTTATGCGCCTGAAATGGCGGGATTCTTATCAGATTGCCGGTTATTCCCGCGATCTGCGCCAGGAACTGTCCAACGAGCAAAAAATACGCGAAGCCGACGAACACGCCCGGCGGATGGAGATAGAGGCCAACGCCGCGCTGGTCGCGTCCAAGGCCAAATCGGCTTTCCTCGCTACCATGAGCCACGAGATACGCACGCCGCTGAACGCGATCATCGGGCTTTCCGAAATTGAGATGCAAAACTACCTGCCCAAGGGCACGCGCGACAACCTGGAAAAAATCTACAGTTCCGGCTTGGTCCTGCTCAATATCGTCAACGACATACTGGACGTTTCCAAAATCGAAGCGGGGAACTTGCAACTGGTGCTGTCCGAATACAGCGTGGCGGACCTTGTCGGCCAGTCAATACATCTAAACCTTGTGCGCATAGGCTCCAAGCCGATTGAGTTTGACCTGCGCATGGACGCTAACTGCCCGTCGGTGCTTTACGGCGACGATCTGCGCGTAAAACAGATACTGAACAACCTGCTTTCCAATTCCTTCAAATATACGGAAAAAGGCAACGTGTCCCTTTTGGTCAATTGCCGCCTGGACGGGGACACCGCCTGGCTCACCTTTGAAGTCATCGACACGGGCATAGGCATCAAAGAAGAGGATATCGCCAAGCTGTTTTCCGAATACAGCCAGCTGGATTATTTCTCCAACCGCCGGATTGAGGGCACGGGGCTGGGACTTTCGATAACGAAAAGACTGGTGGACATGATGGGCGGGACGATTGACGTGGCAAGCACCTACGGCATTGGCAGCAAGTTTACCGTAACGCTGCCGCAGGCCATCGTCCAGCGCGAGCCTGTAGGGGGAAACGTCGTGGCGCATCTTGAAAACCTTGAATTTTCCAACGCGATCAATGTCAAGCGCAGGAATTTCATCCCCTCGTACATGCCTTACGGCAAAGTGCTCATCGTGGACGACGTGCAGACCAACCTGGACGTGGCGAAAGGCCTGATGCTCCCTTATGGCCTGCAAATAGACATGGTCAGCAACGGATACGCGGCGATAAACAAGATCCGCGAGCAAAAGCCGGAATACGACATTGTATTCCTCGACCACATGATGCCGGAAATGGACGGGATCAAGACGGCGCAAATCATCCGCAATGAAATAGGGACGGAATACGCGAGAGAAGTGCCGCTGATCGCCCTTACCGCCAACGCGCTGATCGGCAACGAGGACATGTTTTTGGGGCATGGTTTCAACGGCTATATTTCCAAGCCCATCGACATCGCCAAATTGGACGCGGAACTTAACAAATGGGTGCGCAACAAGCAGGACAAGGAAACGCTGCTTCAGGCGCGGGAGCAGATGAAGAACAATATGACCGCCCGGACGGGCTTTGCCGTCAACGGAGAAAAAGCCGCGGCGGACGGCGGAAAAATAAGCGGCATAGACATTGCGCAGGGGATGCGGCTCTACGGCGGGGAAAAGACTTACCTTAGCATCCTCCGCTCCTATGTCGCGCATACGCCCGAGATAGTGAATAAAATGCGCAAACTGTCCGCTTCCAGCCTGCCCGAGTACGCGATCGCCGTGCATGGGCTGAAAGGCAGCAGCTACGGCATATGCGCCAACGAAGTGGCCGCCGGGGCGGAATTTTTGGAACAGGCCGCCAGGGAGGGCGAATTCGCCAAATTAAACGAAAATAACGACGCTTTTATCAAAAAAACGGAAAAGCTGCTGGACGACTTGGAAAATTTCCTGCGCGAATACGAGAAAGACGGCGAGGGCAAAAAATCGCGCGTCCGGGAACCCGACAAGCGCCTGCTCCGGAAAATCATGGAGGCCTGCGAGCATTTTCGGCCAATCGCCATGGCGGAAACGCTGTCGGAACTGGAAAAATATGAATATGAAAAACACGGCGAACTGATCGCCTGGCTCAAAGAACAGACGGAAGCCCTTGAGTATGAAAAAATAGCCGCAAAGCTGCAGGACATTTTGCGAGAGGACGCGGAGAAAGGCTTGGAGGAGGGAAAACAATGACCTTGTCCGGAACAGTCAAAAGATTGCGCATTTATACCGGCGAAGAGGCGTATTATGACAGCAAGCCCCTTTACCGGGCAATATTGGAGGAGGCCAGAAGATTCAATATCGCCGGCGGCACCGTTTTCAAAGGCATTGAGGGCTACGGCGCGCACACGCGCATGATCAGGACCACCCGGTTCTTGGAATTGTCGTCGGATCTGCCGGTAGTCATCGAGTTTGTCGAAAAAGCGGAAAACCTCAAAAAGTTGGACGGGTTTTTGCGCAAGACGCTGACCAAAGGCCTGGTAACGATTGAAGATGTAGAAGTGCTGGGATATGGCGCCAAAAGCGGCGATTCCGATGCTCACGCGCACAAATAGCCGGCGGGCGCGGGGCGGGCGCCGGGCCGCCGGGAAATTTGCGCGCCGGAGTTTGCTGTCTTGTACAAATTAGTTGTCCTTGATGTTGACGACACGATCGTAACCAAAACCAACAAGCTGTCAAAAGCTACTGTCCGGGCCGTCGCCGCCGTAAAAGAACGCGGGATCGGGGTAACGCTGGCCAGCGGGCGCATGTATCAGACCATGCGGCGGCTGGCCGGCGCGCTGGAAATAAAAATGCCGCTTATCAGCTGCAACGGCGCTTTGGTCAGGGACGACAAGAAGATATTGTTTTGCCGCGCCCTGCCGCCGAAGGCCGCCCAAGCGGCGCTGGATTTTTTTAACGCGCAAGGCCTTGTTTTGCAGTTATACGGACGGGACGGCCTTTACACGAAAAGAAAGTGCGCGGCCACTTGGCGGCTGGAACAAAAAGAGGGCCTTTGCTGCCGCGTCGTCGCCGACGAGTGTTACGATAATTTTTGTCGCGGGCTTTTGAAGATGCTGCTAAGGGTCGCGCCGGATGAAGCGGCAGCGCACCAGAAGGCGGTTGCCGAACATTTCGCCGGCCGCCTGAACGCCGCCGTGTCGCACGGCGTGTGCCTGGAGATAACCGGCCGCGGGGCAACCAAGGGCAAAGCGCTGGCCGCCCTGGCGGAGCGTTATGGCATACGGCGCGAGGACGTGCTGGCGATCGGCGACTCCCCCAACGACCGCGCCATGCTGGAATGGGCCGGGCTGGGCGTGGCTATGGGCAACGCGGCGGCGGACGTTTTGGCCGCGGCCGACGAAGTAACTTTGCCGATCGGCGAAGACGGCGCGGCCTACGCTTTGGAAAAATATATTCTGAACGAGGGATGACAATGAACAAGCGGCAAGAAGATTTACAAAGCAAAGTCGATCTTCTTTTTGAGCAGCTGCGCGGCTGCGCCAGCGCGGCGGTTGCCTTTTCCGGCGGCGTAGACAGTTCTTTTCTGGCCGCTGCGGCCAAAAAGGCCTTGGACGGCAAAGCGGTCGCCGTTACGGCGGTTTCCCCTACGCTGTCGGCGGCGGAACGGGCCGGCGCCCGCGCGTCCGCGGCTGAAATCGGCATAAGGCAGGTCGAGATAGAATCAGACGAAACCGGCGTGCCGGAGTTTGCCGCCAACAACGCCGACCGCTGTTACTATTGCAAAAAATATCGGTTGAAAGACATCTGCCTGTGGGTCAAGGAAAACGGCTACGAGTGGGTGCTGGAGGGCTCGAACGCCGACGACTCCCATGATTACCGGCCGGGCATGAGGGCGCTGGCGGAATATCCCAACGCGAAAAGCCCTTTGAAAGACAGCGGCCTGAAAAAAGACGAGATCCGCGCCCTGGCCAAAGACTGGGGCCTGTCGTCCTGGGACAAGCCGTCCAGCCCCTGCCTGGCTTCGCGCGTCCAATACGGAGTGCCGGTAACCGCCGGGCGGCTGAAAATGATCGAGGCCGCCGAGTCCGTGATCGCCGCTTATTGTCCGGACAAGTCCAACATAAGGGTGCGCTGCCACGGCGATCTGGCGCGGATAGAGGTGGACGCGGAGAATTTTTCCGCGCTGGCCGAGCGCCGCGCCGCAAGCGAAATAGCGAAACAACTGGCGAAACTGGGGTTTGCTTTTGTAACTTTGGACTTGGCCGGGTTCAGGCCCGGCAGCTTTAACGCCGGCCTAGGCGCCAAATAAAGGGGGCGTCCGGCAACCCATGGCGGGCGGCTCGGATGTTTTTGCCTCGCCCCGCAAAGGCCGGGCGGCTTTCGCATGGCTCGCTTTCGCCTGTCCTGCGCGGCAATAGACTTTCTGCGCACACTAAATGGCTCTGTCAAAGTTACACAATCCACAAATCAAGCTGAATTGCTGGCGACAACATAAATATTGGGGATATGGGAACATGATCGTGTCTGCTTGGTGGGGTGGCAATAGGACAAATCCGACATATGGCATTCGAGTTGGACATAATAACCGTGACAACTTCTTCAATCCTGCATGGGCCCATATTAAAGTGGAGATAGACGGAGAGTTGCACACATTTAGACTCACTCCTGGTTTTTGGAGGCATTGCCCGGAGTTCCGCGATCCTGACGAAAATGGCGTACGGGTTATTAGAAATTGGCTTCAGCATAATTTCCAAATTCCATGGGAACCTAACCATCCACCTCATTTTGTGCTTGAAATAGTTGGCGAGGGACGCTTTCGATTGGCGAGAGGAGAAGCCTGACGCGTACCGAAACGAACTTGCCAAACAGTTCAACTGTTCGGCGCGGCCGTCCGCAAACATTTTGATGTTGATGCTTTTTAAGTCATGGCGCTATGCATCAAGAAACCTTGCGGCATTTTAACGTTTCGGCAAAACACCCGTTGCAGGAAACACATTGGGAAGGGGAAAAATCGCCGGCTTTCCACCTTTTCACCAATCCCGGCTCCCTGACAAGCGGCCGGCAAAGAGAAATAGCCGCTATCTTGCTTTTGTTCAGCGTACTTTCGGCAAAATCCGGCGAACGGTAGCCGCCGACGCTGATTACCGGAATGTTTACCGCCTCGGCAATTTCCATGGCCCCATCGGCAAAAAAACCTTGCCCTTCCAGTCCGATCCCCGCTTTAACCGGCGCCGACTTTGCGCTGACCGCCAAGCCGGAACTCACTTCTATCGCGTCAATGCCGCGTTTTTCCAATTCTTTGCATATTAATGTGCATTCGTGCCCGTCAAGGCCGGGATCGGTTAAATCGGAAAAATTTATTTTGACAAAAAGCGGATAGTCTTTTCCCACTTTCAGACGAACGGCATCGCATATTTCCAGTAAAATCCGGGCTCTGTTTTCCAAGCTGCCGCCGTATTCATCTTGGCGTTTGTTATAATACGGGCTCAAAAACTGGCTGAGCAAATAACCGTGGGCCGCATGAAGCTGAATGCCGTCGGCTCCCGCTTCCCGGCATTTTGCGGCGGCTTCGGCAAATTCCGACACGACGCGTTTTACGTCGCTTTCGGTCATGGCTTTTGCCGGCATTTTCCGCATTGCCTCTATGTCCGAAGGCGCCAGCGGATGATCGCCCAAATCAATGGCGCGCGCTTTCGCCCCGCACTGCCCTAATTGCGCCACTATTTTACAGCCAAATTGCTGTACTGCGGCAACGACGGCCTGAAAGGTCCGATGAAAATCTTCGCCATAGATTTTTGCCATATTGCCGCCGACGCAAGAATTATAGCCAACGCCCATCATCCCCGTGATAATGAGGCCGACGCCGCCTTCGGCGAGCTTGCCGTAAATGCCCTGCATAACCGGGACGTCGATAACGCCGTTTTTAACCGCGTCCATTTCCATTGTAGCGCTGCGTATCAGGCGGTTGGGAATTTTCAGCTTGCCGAGAGATACTTCTGCAAATAAATGTTTCATCGCTTGCCCCTCATTTTTAAGTATTCGTTGGCCGCTATTTTTTGAGCCTTCGCCAGTTATTGCAGGCTTCCGGCAACCGCATTTTTGCGTATGGGCCAACGCCCCGGGCCGGTTACAAAAGGTCGGTTTTGGCCAGTTCCGCCACCATGTCGCTTTTCCCCAGCACCCAAAGTATGTCGCCCTTTTCAAAAATAAGCGAAATATGCGGGTTTATGGTGGAATAAAAGCCCCTTTCCAGCCCCAGCACCAGACAATGCCATTTATCCCTGATATTGGAATCTTTTATGCTTTTGCCGAGCAGGAAGGATTTTTCGTCGATTATCACCGCGAAATACAATAGTTGCAGATGGTCGTCGCCGCTTTTCTGGTTGATGATAAAATTTTTCAGGACGGTTTGTTCGCCGGTTTCCTCAAATTCCATGACGCTTTTCACTTTGGCGGCGCAAAATATGGCGATCTGCGCCTTGCTGCCGAGCACCGTCAGCCTGTCGTCCCCGCGCAGCGCGAAAGAGCCGCCGGGCATGTCGGATGTTTTGCCTTTTCTCTCTACCTGCAAGACATTTACGCCGAATTTTTCGCGCAGCGACAAATCTTTGAGCTGCCTGCCGATGCAAGGTGAGTCCGGAAGCACTTTAAAAAAGGCGACATAAAGTTCTTCGTCCAGCCAATAATTTTTGTTTTGGCCGCCGTTTTGCGCCGCGGCTTCTTTTTGCGTGCGCAGATGCTTTTCATTGAGGTTGATCAGAAAACTTGCTTCTATGCGCAGATACTGGCCGAGCAGCCAATCGGAGGAGTGAATGCCCCAAGCGATCGCGCAGGCGATGCAAAGGATCAGCAAGGGCGGCAGCGGCAGGAATTTAAACAATATTGCCAAAATGAAGGTTATGGCGATCAGTATGCGCAACGAATACAGTGCCAGCAAAGGCAGGCGGTTGGCTTTGTTTTGAAACCACAGGGTTGACACAAGCTCCGGTCGGGAATTTTTATTGAACAGCAGGTCTTTTAAAAAAGGCGACATTATAATGAGCGGCAGGACGGTTTCCAGCACGTAGCCGAGCGCCCCCGGCACCCGTCCGGCAATTATGTAGCTGTAGCTGAAACTAAAGAAGGTTATGGCCGACAATATGACGAAATGAATCAGCAGGTTGCTGAAATATCCTTTTAAGAATTCCTGCCAAGTTTTATTTTTCTTCTCGTTGGTCAGGACGTCGGTCGTATAGCGGTTGAGAAAATCGACAACTTTCGCCGGCAGTATTTTGCTGACTTTCGTATAGGCCGGTTCGGCCAAACTAACGCAAAAAGGCGTGGTAAAGGTTGTAATTACCGAAACCGCCACGACAATCGGATAGAGAAATTCGCTCGTTACCCCCAGCGCCTGGCCGAGGCCGGCGATGATAAAGGAAAACTCGCCGATTTGCGCGAGGCTGAATCCCCCCTGCATGGCGATTTTAAGCGAATGTCCCGAAAGAAGCAGCCCGATGGTGGAAAAGATGGCTTTGCCGAAAACAGTCGCTATCACGACCACGAAAATCGGCCCGGCATACAAAGCTACCTGCGCCGGATCGACCATCATGCCGACCGAAACGAAAAACACGGCGCCAAATAGATCCTTCACCGGCAACAGCAAATGCTCAATCCGTTCCGCTTCATGCGTTTCGGCGAGAATGGAGCCGGTGATGAAAGCGCCAAGCGCCGACGAGAAACCTATGTTGTTGGCCAGGACTACCATGCCGAGGCACATGCCCAAAGCGATGATAAGCAACGTTTCGTTGTTTAAGTCTTTCCTGACCCGGCGGAAAAACTGCGGGATGATGAAAATCCCGAGCACAAACCAAAGTATCAGGAAAAAGCCCAAGCGCAGTACGCCCTGCAAAAGGCTCCACTGGGATATTTCATTGTTGGCCGCGATAGTGGCGATCAAAACCATCATCACTATGCCGACAATGTCTTCTACGATAAGCGCGCCGAAAACCAGCTCGGTGAACTTTTGCCCCTTGAGTTTCAAGTCGGCGAAAGCCTTGATGATGATGGTCGTGGACGACATGGACAACATGCCGCCGAGGAAAATGCTGTCCATGCCGTTCCAGCCCATAAGCTGCGCGCAGGTGTAGCCTATGGCCATCATCGCCACGACTTCGGTAATCGTGGTAATAAAAGCCGTATGGCCTACGCGGGTCAGTTTTTTTATGCTAAATTCCAGCCCTAGGGCAAACAGCAAAAAGATTATGCCGATTTCCGCCCAAGTATTGATGTTTTCTTTGTCCGACACGGTAAGTATCAGGTCAAAATGCGGCCCGGCCAAAAACCCGGCGACTAGGTAGCCTAAAACCAACGGCTGTTTGAATTTTTTGAAAATAATCGTTGTCATGCCGGCAACAATCAGAATAAGCGCCAGATCGGAAATCAGCTTGGGCAGATGAGCCATCAACACACTCCTTTTTTGCTTTATAGTTACAATTATAGCTTAATATGGCGGTTTTGCAAAACAAAATTATTTTGCGGGAAGCGTTTTCGCCGCAGCGGCCAGGCCGAGCCGTCTCTTTTTGCGCCGCGTTGTCGCCCGGCTGCTTTTTAATTTTGGGGGCAGAGGATTTTTGCGGACGTTTAGAGAATATAAATAAAGGGTATTGCTCTTTATTTTGGCATGGGGTGAAAAGATGAATAAAAACAGCAAAAACAACATTTCCAGCGACGATTTTCTCCGCGGCGCGCGCAAAGTATTGCGCAACCTGACCGAAGCTGAGCTTATTGAAGAAGCGGTAAGCAAAAAAGAATGTATCCTGTCGGCGCAAGGCGCCGTGTGCGTAACTACCGGCCGGCATACGGGCCGTTCGCCCAAGGACAAATTTATCGTGTACACCATCGGCGAGCGCGAAAAAATCGATTGGTCAAACAATGCTCCCATCAACAAAGAATTTTTCCTGCGCCTTTATGAAAAAATGAAAAAATACGCCGCCAACCAGCCCTTATACGTAACCAACGTCCGCGCGGGCTCTGAGCCGAAAAACTCACTGTCCATCAAATTCATCAACGAGTTGGCCTGGCACCAGTTATTCGTAAAAAGGCTGTTTCTCCCCCCGGACAGCCAGGCTGCGCCAAAAGAAGATTTTACCGTTATCTGCCTGCCGCGTTTCAAAGCCTATCCCGATACCGACGGCACCAAATCCGATACTTTTATTATCCTTGACTTTGACGACAAATTCATCCTGATTGGCGGCGGCAAATACGCCGGCGAAATGAAAAAAGCCATCTTCTCGGTGATGAACTATCTGCTGCCGCAAAAAAACATACTTTCCATGCATTGTTCGGCCAATATGGGCAAAGATAAAAAGACCGCTCTTTTTTTCGGCCTTTCCGGCACAGGCAAAACCACCCTTTCCGCCGACCCCGCCCGCCTGCTCATCGGCGACGACGAACACGGCTGGGGCGACAGCGGGATATTCAATCTTGAAGGCGGCTGTTACGCTAAATGCGTCAACCTCACCAGCGAGAGCGAGCCGGAAATTTACGCCGCCATACGCTACGGAACGGTGCTGGAAAATGTGTGGATAGACAAAACCACCCGCCAGCCCGATTATTTTAACATTATTTATACGGAAAACACCCGCGCGGCCTACCCGCTTTCTTATATCAACAACGCCCTCACGCAGGGCGCGCCGTTCGCGCATCCGGAAACAATAGTTTTCCTCACGGCCGACGCTTTCGGCGTATTGCCGCCGGTCGCGTCTTTGAACGCCGAACAGGCCATGTACCATTTCCTGTCCGGCTATACCAGCAAAGTCGCCGGCACCGAACGCGGGATAATTGAGCCGGAAGCTACCTTCTCGTCCTGTTTCGGCGCGCCCTTTCTGCCGCTTCACCCTTTCGAGTATGCCAAACTCTTGGGCAGCAAGATACAAAAGCACAAAACCAAAGTGTACCTTGTAAATACAGGCTGGTCAGGCGGCGCTTACGGCACGGGCCAGCGGATAAGCCTGAAATATACAAGGGCGATTGTTACCGCCATCCTCAACGGCCAATTGGCCAAAGCGGAATGGGATGCCGATCCGCTCTTTAATTTCCTGATCCCCAAAAGCTGCGACAAAGTGCCGCGCGCCATCCTTAACCCGGAAAATACTTGGCAGGACAAAAAAGCTTACCGCGAACAGGCGCAAAAGCTCGCCGCTTTGTTCGCCAAAAACGCCGCCAAGTTCGTCGGCGCCATAGCGCCGGAAATATTGGCCGCCGGCCCCAAGGCGTAACAAATCTGCCGCAGCCCGCACGTCTCGGCAATAAAATTCACAAATAGTTGGGGGCATTTATGATGGAAAAGCGCGTATATAAGGACAGCGGCGAGGAAATTTCCCTTTTGGGCTTCGGTTGCATGCGACTGCCGCGCCGACAGGAAAATTCGCCGGAGATTGACGTAAAAACCGCGCGGGCGATGATTGACTACGCCCTTGAGCATGGCGTAAATTACTTTGACACCGCCCACCCTTATCACGAAGGCCTGTCGGAGCCTTTTGTCGGCGAGGCCCTTTCGGGATATCCAAGGGACAAGTTCAATTTGGCGACCAAGATGCCGACATGGTTGATCGGCGACCAGTCGCAAGTCCATGACATCTTCGCCGGCCAGCTCCAAAAATGCCGGGTGGAATATGTGGAATATTTTGACTATTACCTTGTGCACAACATCGGCGGCACTACCTTTCCCAAAGTGGAAGAGTGCCGCATTTACGAAATCCTAAAGGCAAAAAAGCGCGAAGGCAGAATCCGCCGGCTGGGTTTTTCCTTCCACGCCGCGCCGGAGCTTTTGCGAAAAGTCGTCAGCCTTTACGAATGGGATTTCGCGCAAATACAGCTTAATTACCTTGACTGGGAATTGCAGGACGCAAAAAGCCAGTATGAAATATTGACGGAAAAAGGCATCCCTGTCGTCGTAATGGAACCAGTGCGCGGCGGCGCCCTGGCCAAGCTCTGCCCACAGGCCATCGCCGTCTTCCGGGCGGCCGAACCAAAGGCCAGCGCCGCCTCCTGGGCGCTGCGCTACGCGGCATCGCTTCCGAACGTATTGACCGTATTGAGCGGCATGTCGGCGATGGAACAAATCAAGGACAATGTCGCGACCATGGAAGACTTCCGGCCGCTCACCCGCGAAGGGTACGCCACCATAGCGGATGCGCTGGCCGCCTACCGGCTTTCCGGGACCATACCCTGCACGGCCTGCGGTTATTGCATGGATTGCCCTTTCGGCGTAAACATCCCTAAAGTATTCGCGATTTACAACAATTACCGCACAAATAACCTCGACATGCTGTTCACGCTCGAATACGAAGTGCTGGGCAAATCCGGCCAGGCCGCAAACTGCAAAAAATGCGGAAGATGCCTGCCGCTGTGCCCGCAGGCCATAAAAATAGCCGAATGGATGGAAAAAATCGACCAAGCGGCGCTTAAAGCAGCGGCCTTGCCGCAGCATTGAAAATGTCCGGCTTTGTTTCGCTGAAAAACTTAAAACTGCTGGAAATAATTGACGGCGGCGGCAAAGCCCACTACGGCGCCGATCAAGCTTGGTATGAAGAATGCTTCCAGAAAAGGGCCGGCTGCGGGCCGACCTGCGCCGCGCATCTTGTCTGCTACCTTGCCCGCGCGCATGTCGGCTGCTCCGCCCTGTTCGAGTGCGCGGACGGCATCCTTGCGCAGGAGGAGTTTCTGCCGCTTATGCAAAAATTATGGGCGTATGTTACGCCAGGCCCCATGGGCGTAAACAACACCGGCATTTTCGTCAAAGGGGCGCAGCGTTACGGCGCCGACCGGGGCGCGCCGCTTGCGGCGCGCGTGCTGCCCGTGCCTGTCCTGCCGAGCATTCGCCCCTCCCCCGCGCAAGCGGCGCTTTTTTTGACGGATGCTTTGGGCAGCGACCTGCCGGTAGCCTTTCTCAACCTCTCCAACGGCGGCCTCGCCAACCTCGACAGCTGGCATTGGGTAACCCTCGTCGCTTTTGCCCCGGACGATTTTCGCGCGCTCATGTACGACAACGGCGACCGCCGGGAAATCGACTTGAAAAAGTGGCTTGGCGCAAGCCTTTTAGGCGGGGGCTTTGTCGCGCTGTCGCCCCGGCGCGGCGCTTGCGATTAACCATTGCGATGCAAGGAAATACGGAATTCAATGGATTTTTGCGGGTTGTTTCCACAGCCGGTTGAAATTGGCCCGATTTAAATGTTTCGCTATTAAATTATGTCCGCAGCCAAACGCCGGGAACTTTAACTAAGCCGGGAAAGAGCCCGGAAATACTGAACAAGTGAGCATTGCGGCGCGATATTGCCTGCCGTTTGCCGGGGAATGTTCATTTAAGGTGAAAACAAATGAAAATAGCTACTTTCAACATAAACTCCGTAAGGCTGAGGCAGTCCGACCTCATAGAATGGATGGAAAAAGAGGCCATTGACATCGCCGCTTTGCAGGAAACCAAAGTGCAGGACAAAGATTTCCCGCTCGCCGGGTTTGCCGCCGCCGGCTACCAGGCCGTTTACATCGGGGAGAAAGGCCGCAACGGCGTTGCGATAATAAGCAAGGAAAAAGCGGGGCAGGTAACCTTCGGGCTGGACGGCGTAGGCGAAAAGGGCGAGGCGCGGCTGATCAAGGCGCAATTCGGCGGCATAGCGGTGATAAATACCTACGTTCCGCAGGGACGCGCGCCGGGAACGGACTATTTTCGCTATAAAATCGCCTGGCTGCGCGGCATGCGCCAATATTTGGAAAAACATTTTACGCCCGCGCAGCAAGTGATTTGGCTGGGCGATCTCAATGTAGCCATGGAAGCGATTGATGTATATGACCCGGTGAAACTTACGGGCGAGGTCGGCTTTCACCCTGACGAACAGGCGGCGCTCGCCTACAGCAAGGATTGGGGGTTTGTCGACCTTTTTCGCAAGCACGTGCCGGAAGCCGGCCATTACACTTTCTGGGACTACCGCATCGCAAACGCGCTCGAGCGCGGCATAGGTTGGCGCATTGACTACATACTGGCCACGCCCCCTTTGGCCGAGCGCTCGACCGGGTCCTGCGTCGCGGCCGGCTTAAGGCGCAAAGAGCGCCCGTCAGACCACGCCCCGCTTGTCGCCGAGTTTGACCTTTAGGGGACTATGCCAAAGGCACCGTTCAATTATATTGATGGAGAGGAAGGTTTTACATGGACAAAGACTGTATTTTTTGCCGGATAATAGCCGGCGAGCTTCCCGCCGAGAAAGTTTACGAAGACGGCGACATGCTGGCAATAAAAGATGTAAAGCCGGCCGCGCCGCAGCACGTGCTGATGCTGCCCAAGAAACATTCCGCAAACATATTGGAAACCGATGGGCAGACAATTGCCGGCATGTTCGCCAAACTTTCCGGCATTGTCGACGCGCTGGGCATAAAAAACAGCGGGTTTCGCATAGTAATCAATACGGGCGAAGAAGGCGGGCAAACAGTAAATCACACGCATATCCATGTTCTGGGCGGGCGCGGCCTTAAGTGGCCGCCGGGCTAACAAACGGGGGGGGGCCGTCCATTGGCCGCTTGCCGCTTTGTCAGCCGGCGGAGGATTTAAAAATTCAAGGCAAGACAATTGACCGGAAGATGTTTAAAGGGCAGATTCAGGCCGGAAGGCTATGCTATATTTTCGACAGGCTTGCCTTCCGGCGCTTTTGCGGGCCGGCGCTTTAAGGGAATCGGGCATCGGCGCGGCAGGGCATTTCAGGCAGGAAATTCTAACTTTGCGGTATTTTCCCGCAGCCATTTGTTCAGTTTTTTATGCTGTTCTCAGATTAAAGCACTCCTTAAGATTCGCGCGGCAATTTGCCGCGCTGCGCGGCGCAAAAAGCGGACGAACCCGCAGTTCGGCGAGACTTTGCAGAAAGCCGGGCGGCAAGGCCGCAAAAAAAGTATGATTTTAATCCGAGAACAGTATCGGGGCGTTGCCATCGGCGGCCGCCATGTATTGAATTGCCCTGAACGAGAAGCGCCGCGCTTCTTTATGCGGCGGGAACAAGTCATAACAAACGAGGAGGCGTATGCGCTTTGCTTAACAACTTAAAAATCGGAACACGTATCGTCATCGTTTCTTTCCTCCTGGTCGTCATATCCGTTGCCTGCACATCCATCGTCGCCATACGTTATTTTAACGATTACATGAGGGTAATTACCGATGAAGAAATAACGCGCGCCGCCGATGGTTTTAAGAAAACAGTGTCGGACAAGATGGAGCAGACGCGGGCGTTCAGGGATAAATTGGCTGCCATGCCCGAATTGGCGCGGCTTATGAGCCGGAGGGACTCGGAGGGCATTTATAACTTGACAAAACCGCTGATGGACGCAGGCGGCATAAACGTTCTGGCGGTCGGCGCCGCTGACGGCGCGATCCTCGCCCGTCCTCACGACAAAGATAAAATCGGCGACAACATGATCAACAACCCGGACGTTAAAATCGCGCTTGGCGGAAACACCTATGAAATGTTTATGACTGGCATCTCCACAAAGCTCGGCTACTACTGCGGCACACCCGTCAGATACAACGGGCAGATCGTAGGTTGGCTTACAGCGGCCTTCTCATTGGAAGATCAAAAAATAGTTGATGAGCTAAAAGCGCTTTTTGGAACGGAGGCTGTTATATTTGCCGATAAAAATTGCATAAATTCGACGCTGCAAGAAAACGGCAAAAGAGTGCTAAACATAGCCGTCCCCCCATACGTCGCCACGCAGGTCTTAGGGGCGGGCAAGCAATATACCGACGAGTCGGACATACTTAACGCTCCGTATCTAATTCACTATTCCCCCATTGAGGATCCTATGTCGGGCAAGACCATGGGCATGCTTTTCACAGGGAAATCTTTGACAGAAATGCATTCGGCGACAACATCGTCCATATTCGCGGTGGGCATGGTCTCGCTGGCCGTGCTTGTATTTGCGTTTGTTGTTTCCTTCTGGCTAATGAGGACGATTTCAAACCCGCTGAAGAGGATCGTCCAACTCACAAACAAAGGCAAGGACGGCGATCTCACGATCACGCAAGAAGATTTTGCTTACAAAGGAAAAAACGAGTTGGGAGAACTCGTCGCATCGCTATCCGACATGATACTGTCCCAAAAGGACATTATTTTAAAAGCGGTGAGCACCTCGGATACGATAACGGAGAACACGAATACGCTGTCCGCGCTCTCGCGGGACAACAGCAACGCCATGGTTGAAACCAGGGCGCTTATCGACGTGGTCACGCATCTTTGCCAAGCCAACGCGAAGGCGGTCGAAAGCGGGAAGCTAAGCATAGCGGAAATGGCGCGCGGGGCAAATTCTGTCGCCGAGATGTCCGTTTATGGCGTAAACTCACTGGCCAAGACCACGAAAATTTCCACAGAAGCATCGGAATCTGTCAGCAACCTTGTTAAACATATCAATGTCGTTAACGAGAAAACAAATGAAAATCAGGAAAAAATTATTGAATTGTCCGGATCTGTTTCTGAAATATCCAAATTCATGAGCGTCATCGCGGCTATCGCGGACCAGACAAACCTTCTCGCCCTTAACGCGGCGATCGAAGCGGCCAGGGCAGGGGAATCCGGAAGGGGTTTTGCCGTCGTCGCGGAAGAGGTTCGCAAGTTAGCGGAAGAGTCGCGCGGCGCCTCAAAGAGCGTGGAAGTTCTCGTATCAAACCTCAGCGGAAACGCGAAAGATGCGATATCGGCAACAAATGATTCCGTCGAGATAGCGAAGCGGATCGTCTCCGTGGTAAATGTCGCTGTTGACGGTCTGAACGCCGCAATGGCAGAGATATCACTCACCAACGAATCGGTTCAGGGAATCGCGGCAGTGGCGCAGAAACAGGCGGCGGCAAGCGCGGAGGTAACGAATACGATGGAGGCGATAAACGAGAGCACAGAACAGATATTGCTGAAGATGTCGGATTGCCATAGTCTGAGCGAACGGGCTTCTTCGATAGGCAATTCGGTCTCCAAGTCCGCGGAAGATATGTCCCGCTCCGTCGAGGAAATGAAAAAACGCCTTTCGCATTTCAAGATTGATTCAAAACCGGCCCTCCAGGCTCATTCTTCGGAGGGCGTTTCTCAAAGCGTGTAAATGGTAATATCTCCTAAGGTAAAAAAGATAGGAGAGCGAGATGAAAGACGCAAAAAGCAACGCATCAAAGGAACTGGCGGCAATCCTGAGCACC
>JAISLQ010000019.1 GCA_031290885.1 Acidaminococcales bacterium | reverse complement strand
TCGCCGCTGCGCCATGTCCCTCCCGGCTAAACGCTTTTGTCTCTCCCCGTTCGCTCATTGACAGGTGTTGAAATGTCCGCCGTTTTGTTGTATGCTCTTTTTGAGCCATAGGGTTTCGCTCCCTTCATTGTTGTTCTTGTCAAACTCAATGATTACGCTTTTCCCTATGGTTTTCTGTTTTCTATTTTCTTTTTTTGTTGCATTTCATTTTACAATGAACCAGCGTAAAAAATTATGTGGACCCAAGCTGAACAAACCGCTTGTGGACGGCCGCCGTTAGTTGAAGCACTACATTGCTTTTAATTGGCCTTTTAATCGGCAGTTATTTAAAAGATTGGCGCAAGCTGGATAAGCGGCGATAAAGCCAGCCATTGCGAGCAACGAAGCAGCATGGGCTCTAAGGACGGACGCAACCCAGAGACAACTTTGCAAGCCTTCTTAAAGCAAAGGGCGCGCCGCCTGGATCATGTTCCATAACGGAAAATCATCCAACGCACACTCCAAATTATGTTATAATGAATAAATAAAATGGGCATAAAAGTTTTTTGCTCCTACGGGTGATAGCGGCACGTTTCTTTAAGGGTCGCCGTCCGGAGGGCAGGCGGGCAAAAACAACAGTTTGCTGCCGTGTCTGCGGCACAGGTTTTTCAGTTTCTGCGGCGGGCGAAAGGGGGCGCTGCCCATTGTCGCGGTTGTGCCTTTCGGCACGGATTTTATGCATCTTGCGCGAAACCGTTCTATGAAAAACGCGCCTTTAGTGTTCCCGGCATAACAGAACGGGGCGGCAAAAAAATGTACGCGGCGTGATTTTGCGGGCTTCTTTAATCTCCCTGAAAATGTGTCCCGCCCGTTTGCAATCAATCGCCGCCTGCCGATAATCTTTGCTGTATGCCATACCTATATTGTCGCTATATTTTGCGGAAACCTTAATAATTTTTCGGTTGAAGCACTACAACAGGGGTGATTTTCTTGAGAAAATATGTTAAATTGCTGGCCGCGCTCATGCTTCTTTTTTTGCCGGCCGGCGCGGAGACGGCCAAAGCCGCCCCTACCGCCAACAATGCGCTCCGGGTGGCTATTTTGAACAACAACCTGGAATTGATGGCGGACGCGATAAACAAAGGCGCGGACGTTAATTTCGTGCAAGATGACTATACCGACAACCCTTTGAGCATGGCGCTCAACAACGACAGTCTGCCCGCCGTCAAGCTGCTTTTGCAAAAAGGCGCCAATCCCAATGTGTATGTCGAGGGCAACGGCGTCATAAATTCCACCCCGCTTTTAAAGGCGATCGGCCGGCAGGACGCCGCCTTGGTCAAACTGCTTGTGGAAGCGGGGGCGGACGTCAATATGCCGGCGCACCGTTACCATCAGCCGGCGCAAAAAGACCTGTCCCCGCTCATGCAAGCCGTAATCGCCATTTATACGCGCGATACCATGGATATTTTCAACTACCTCATCGAGCGCGGGGCGGACGTGAATTACGCGACTTACGACGGATATACCGCCCTGATGTTGGCGGCGGGCGTCAAACATTCCTTTTACAAGCAGGAAGCCGTTTACTCCATGGCGGAAATCCTTTTGCAAAAGGGCGCCAACTTGTCGGCGCGTAACAGCAGGGGGCAGACGGCGCTGGATTTGGCGCTGGAAAGCAATTTCAGCCAATTGGCGATGCTGCTCCGGCACAAGGCCGGCATCTGACCGCTTGCTCGCGCGAAGCGGGGGCTGCGCAGACAAAAGTGCCTTTTGCCGCCTTTATAAGGAAAACGGCCGTCCCCTGCCCCGCCGGGAGGCGGGCGGTTTTCTTTTCGCCGGCGGTATTTTCGCGCCGCGCCTATATATTGGAACTTAATTGGCTTATACTGTTCTCGAAGCAAAATCGCAATTGACGGCAAACGTCCCGTCGCTTTTAGTTTTTTCGATTGCCGGCGGATAAAGGGCAAAACAAGGCAGAGGGAGGCAACAATTTTGTTGCCTCCCTCTGCCTTGAGGTCATTGGGTTGGGGGGCGGGCGAGTTTGTACGCTATATCTGGATGGCTTCCCTGAACCTCGGCAAAAAATGCCTCGACACGGGGATTTCCCCACTATTATAATCCTTCAGTTTCAGCACATACGTATCGTTGAACCAGGGCACTATCTCTTTTATCATGGAAAAATTGACAATGTAACTTTTATGCACCTGCAAAAAACCCCTTTCCTGAAACCGTTCCTCTATTGCCTTTAAAGGCAGCTGCACCTCGATAACGCCTTTTTTGGAACAAACGAGAGTTTTGCGGTTCTCGGATTTAAAAAACAAAATATCATTTTCAGGGTCAAGCAGTATCAGCCTGTCCTTGTCCCAAACCGCCAGCTTTGCCGGTTGCAGGCCATTAAGCCGCATGTTGCCCGAGATGTTCTTTGCCCCGTTTTTTTCCGGCGCCGGCATGCCCTTGGTCAGCCTTGAGACCGTCAGCTCCAGCCGTTCCCGCGTATAGGGCTTTAAAACATAGTCGTCCGCGGCCAGTTCAAAAGCCTTTACCGCGAATTCGCTGAATCCGGTTGTAAAAACTATTTTTACCTGTTTTTGTTTTTCGGCCAATTTTTCCGCTGCGCCAAGCCCATCTAAAACAGGCATTTCAATGTCCAAAAACACGGCGTCGACCGCTTTGCCGTCAAGGAACCGCAAAGCTTGCTCGCCATTGAGACATTCCCCGATCACTTCAACATTGCATATATCTTCAAGTATACAGCGCAACTCCTGTCTGGAGGGAAATTCGTCGTCTACGATTAGAACTTTCAACGCCATGTCTGACCTCCTTGTAATATCGGGATTTTAAAGCTTACTACGGTTCCCCCGTTTTTTTGGCTATTTATGTTAAGGCCGCAGTCAGGCCCATATATCGTTATAAGCCTTTTGTGCACGTTGCAGAGCCCGATCGACGTTCGCGCCGCATCCGCTTCAAGCAAAGAGCCAAGCTTTGCAGCGTCTATGCCGACGCCGTCGTCGGAAACGGACAGCTCAAAACTGCCCTCCTGCTTGACCGCCCCGATACGGACAGTGCCGCCATTTTCTTTGGGCCGCAAACCGTGCTTGATGGCATTTTCCACCAGCGGCTGCATGATAAGCGCGGGCAGCTTGAAATCTGTATTTTTGTCAAAATCATATTGCATTTGCAACCGTTCGCCAAAACGCGCCATTTCAATGCTGACATAAGCGTTTATATGTTGAAGCTCCTGCTGAAAAGAAACCATCACGCCGGAATCGGACAGATTGTGCCTGTAGTAATCGGCAAGATAAGTTATCAGTTTCTTGGCTGTGGCCGGTTTGCTTCTGCAATAATAACTTATAGCGTTCAAAGTATTAAAAAGAAAATGCGGATTTATTTGACATTGCAAAGCTTTGAGTTCGGCATGGACTAAAAGCTTGGCCCGCTCTTTCACTTCGGCAATCTCTATCTGCGCGGAAATCAGGTCGCCCAACCCTAAGGCAAGCTCTATGTCAAGCTCGGAAACGGGCTCTTTGCCCCGCTTGCCGAAAAACAAAGTGGCGACCTGAATGTTGCCCTTGTAAATGGGGCGGACTATTTTGGCCTGTATTGGCGCCGCATCGTCAAGTTCGTCAGGATAGCCGCGGCCAATAAAATTATCTAAAAACCGGGCGATGGCCTTTTCGTCTTTTGGGTTGTCGCAGGCCAGCGCCAATATCTGCCTGTTGGCCAAAATCGCCGCGCAGTCGAAATTGCTTGTCGCCTTGATAATGGACTTGACACTTTCTTTTGCGGATCTATCGTTAAAACCCATGTGGGAGATGGAACTTGACAAGTTGGCGATACAAAGCGCCGCTTTCGTCGTCGCGGCTTTGAGGCTTTCATTTCTTTTGTAAGTATCTTCCATGATGCCAGTAAAAATAGCGATGCCCACAGAATTAGTTACAAGCATTGGCGGCGCTATCGCCTTTACCAGCGCCAAAGCTTTGTCAAAGGGCGCGGCGAAAACGAGCAGCAACGCCATGTGCAAAGCTTCGAGGGCAAACCCTATGATGAAAGCGCAGGGCCAAATTTTTTTCCGCTTTTTTACCGTGCCGGACAAAATCCCGGCAATGCAGCCTTGCAATACAGTTATCGCCGCGCTTTCCATAGCGGTGAAATTATCCAAAAACAAGAACCTGTGCAGCCCAACGATAAAGCCCGTAACTAAACCTACCAGGGCGCCGCCGCTAAGCCCGCCGGCAATGACGCCGACCGCCCTTGCGTTTATTGTCCCGTTCTCGGCAATTATGCTCCAGTAGGTCCCTGAAATGCCAATAGCGGAAAAAAGGGCAACCAATAAAAATTGTCCGCTGATGGAAGAGGTTGTTCGAAAAAGCGCTTTCCGAAAAAAATCCGTGCGGTCGAGAAGCGCGACGAGTATCGTAAAAAGCGACAAAATCAGCCATAAATTCCGTGTTGCCATAGCGCCGGTTTCCAACAATCTTTTCACGCCCTATTAAAAGTAACAGGCCCTGATATTGTCCTTCTTAAAATTGGACCGCAATTGGCGGGACGTTTGGCAAAGGCGGCAAAAAAGCTCGGGAAAAACACGGGCGGCAAGAGGGCGCAAGCCCTGCGGAAGCCGCAGATTGTCCCCCTAATGTATGCTTGTAAATTACTAAAGTAACAGAATGTAAAAAGTGTTACATGCCGGTTTGCCAAAATGTCCGATAATAGCGGGTTATCCCGCTTTTTTTATTTTGCCGGTTTCAAAAAGTTACCTCTCAGCAAAACAAAAAAAGCGGCTTTTCAAGCGGTAATTTTGCCTTAGCCATGCAACAGAATTTACATTCTGTTACATGCCGGGTTATTAAAGCAAATATTGGGCAAATTCTGCGGCGATAAGCGATAGCATCGCTCCATTATGTTTACCATAATACATCAAACGGCGGCAGCAGTCAAGCAATCAGCCGGGCAACCGGCGAGATTGCGCGATCGCTTGCCGCCGTTTTTGCGTACTGTCCCATTCGGCCGGCGGCAAATAAATGGTTGGGGGCGCGTTGGCGCCGCCGTTGAGCGCCGCCAGCCGGCAGATCTTCCGTTTGGCCGGAAAATCTTGCCGTACTTTACCCCTGTCTTTGCTTTTTAGCCGCGTCTTACGAAAAAAACGCCGGGAACCGGACATTTACGCTAACGGCAACGCCCCCGAAACAAGTCTTTAATAAGCTAATTTTACTGAATTTTATCCTAAAAATTACGCAACTTATGCGCATTTTTCCGTATCTTGCGCAAATTGTTAACAAAAAATTTACACTTCGTCATAAGCTATCCGCAAAGCATTTATTTATGCCACGAATATAAATGCTCATTTAAGGGGGTTCTGTGAGGTTCTTGGCTTTTACCTAAAACATTTGATTTAGCAGGAGGGTAGGTAAAAAAATGGATTTAACGCTGGTAACGTCACTGGCAGATGAAATGCTCATGGGATTTACCGGGCTTATGGAAAATCCCAAGATGCTCGTCATGTGGCTCGTCGGTGCGGTTCTCATCTATCTTGCCGTTTGGAAAGACTATGAGCCCACACTTCTTCTTCCCATGGGCATTGGCGCTATTTTGGCCAACATCCCTTATTCTTCGGCCGTTACCCAGACCCCGGGCGAAGAAGGCTTTTTGTTTTACCTTTACAACATCGGCATTAAAACCGAGTTATTTCCGGTACTCATCTTCGTTGCCATAGGCGCCATGTGCGACTTCGCGCCCCTTATGCGCAACCCCAAAGTCATGCTGTTTGCCGCTGCGGCGCAGTTCGGCATCTTTGCCACGGCGGTCGCGGCCACGTTACTGGGTTTCCAGTTCAACCACGCGGCCGCTATCGGCATCATCGGCGCCGCCGACGGCCCTTCCACTATCTTCGTGGCCAGCCGTTACGCCGAGGACATGTTAGGGCCATTGTCCGTGGCGGCTTATTGTTATATGGCGCTCGTCCCGGTCATTCAGCCCCCGGTCATCAGGCTTATGACTACCAAGGCTGAACGCCAGATAAAGATGGGCTATGAAGGCGAAAAGCCCATCTCGAGAAAAGCCAAGTTCATCTTCCCGCTCATGGTCGTCATAATAGCGGGCGTCATCGCGCCCATATCCGTCGCCCTCATAGGATCTTTGATGTTTGGCAACATAATAAAAGAATCCGGCGTCGTCCCTTCGCTTGCCCGCTGCGCTGAAAACGAACTGTCGAACCTTGTTACGCTTTTCCTTGGCATCACGGTCGGCGCCACGATGAACGCCGACAAGTTCCTCAGCGTGGAAGTGCTCCTTATCATGGCGCTCGGCGCGGTAGCCTTCGTTTTTGACACAGTTGGCGGCGTGATTTTCGCCAAGGTCATGAACCTGTTCTCCGCCAAGAAAATAAACCCCATGATAGGCGCCTGCGGCATTTCGGCTTTCCCGATGTCCGGGCGCGTCATAGCCAAAATGGCGCTCAAGGAAGACCCGACAAATTTTATCATCCAGCACTCAATAGGGGTTAACGTTGCCGGCCAGGTAGCGTCGGTCGTGGCGGCGGGCGTAGTCTTGGCGCTGATTCCCGCCCTGCAGAAAATGTTGGGGGTGTAGTTTATGAGTCCGACAGTAACGGCGGCAGTCCTTATGATGATAGCCGCCCTGCCCACTATGTTTATTGTCATAGGCGTCTTTATTGTCCTCACTAATCTTCTTGTCAGGATTTTTCCCGCCGAAGATGAAGATTGAGGGGCAATGTTTAGGGTCAAAAGCATATCGCGGTTTTTTTGGATAGTTTCGGCAGCGCATAAAAATATTGGCGATTAAGGAGGGAGCAAGTATGGAGATTTCAACTGCGGCAATGGCTTCGCTCATCGCGCTGGCCATAGTCGTTATTATCTCGTGTGTAAACGAAGATTTGCACGTCGGTTTTCTGTCGTTTTGTTTCGCGATAATTGTCGGCGGCCTTTTTGCCAACATAACCGGCGCCCGGGTCATGGGTTCTTTCCCGGTAGGTTTGTTCATGATACTGGTCGGCGTTACCTTTATGTTTGGCATGGCCAAGGTAAACGGGACGATGGAAAAACTTACGGCCTATTCGGTCCGCCTGTGCAAGGGCAACAATGCCATCATACCGCTCATCGTCTATCTGATTACGGTCGTAATCACAACTATCGGGCCAGGCAACATTGCCTCGACGGCTCTTTTGGCGCCTGTTATGATGGCCCTCGCCTCGAAGGTTAAGATGCCGGCCTTCCTCATGACGCTGCTCGTCGTCGGCGCCGCCAATTCCGCCGCTTTCTCGCCGTTTGCGCCTACGGGCATCATTTCCAACGGCCTGATCGCCAAAATGGCCGCGCAGCTTGGCATCGCCGAAGCGGCTCTGCCGGGGCTGGCTTGGAAAATACACTTTAATTCCATGATTGCGCAGGGCGCAGTAAATATCGGCGGTTTCTTCATTATGGGCGGCTGGCTCTGGATAAAGTCGCAAAAAGGCCAAGCGGTCGACATTGACGAACTGGCTCCCAAACCGGAACCGTTTACGGGCAAGCAGTGGATTACCATCTATATGATAGTCATCCTCATCCTTTTGGTCATCCTGCCGGGCATTCCGGCCATCAAGCCGCTCTTTCCCAAAGTAGTGCTGAATATGCTCTCCAATGTCGGTTCCGTCGCTTTTATCCTCTCGGGCTTGATGCTGCTGCTTAGCGTCGCCGACAGCAAAGACGCCATTAAATCCATGCCTTGGGGCGTTATCATGATGGTCTGCGGCGTTACCGTCCTGATTGAGGTCATGGACAAATCCGGCGGCCTCAACGCAATGGTCAAGATGATCGGCTCCATTTCCAACCCGACCTCCGTCAACTTCTGGCTGGGTCTGATACCGGGCGTCATATCGGCATATTCCAGTTCATCTGGCGTTGTCGTGCCAATGTTCTTGCCGATGGTTCCCGGACTCATCAAGGAAATCGGCGGCGGCGACCCGATCGCCATTATTTCCACGATCGACGTCGGTTCCCACCTTGTCGACACTTCGCCGCTCTCCACTCTCGGCGCCCTTTGCATAGCCTGCGCCGGCGCGGACGAAGACAAAGCGAAGCTCTTCCGGAAACTTCTCATCTGGGGCCTTTCCATGTCGATTGTCGGCGCGGTTGTGTGTTATTTGTTCTTTGGCATTCTTGGCGTATAAAAATGCGGCCAAAATTCAGGTTCCCGGATTTTCCGGGAATATGAATAATTTTTACGGCAGGAGGTGTTCCCATGGGCCCATTGGAAGGATTGGTAGTTCTTGACCTGACCCGCGTGCTGTCCGGCCCTTACGCCACCATGATGCTCGCGGACTACGGCGCGAACGTCTACAAAATTGAGCCGCCCAAGGTCGGCGACGATTCAAGGGCGTTCGGGCCTTTCGTCGAAAAGGAAAGCGCCTATTTTATGAGCCTCAACCGCAACAAGCGTTCCATGGTGCTGGATTTCAAGAAACATTCCCATATCGGCGTGTTCAAGGAAATGGTCAAAAAAGCCGACGTTGTGGTGGAAAACTACAAGCCGGGCACTATGGAAAAGTTTGGGCTCGGTTACGATGTATTGGAAAAAATAAATCCTGAAATCATTTACGCCGCCTGTTCCGGTTTCGGACATTCCGGCCCTTATATGCTCAAGCCCGCCTACGACATCGTTGTCCAGGCCATGGGCGGCGTGATGGGCATCACGGGCCCCGAAGGCGGCGAGCCGACGAGGGTCGGCGCTTCCATCGGCGACATCATCGCGGGCATCTTTACCGCCAACGCCGTCATGCTTGCCCTTTACCATCGGCAGAAGACCGGGCAGGGGCAGAAGATTGACGTCAGCATGCTCGATTGCCAGATTGCCATATTGGAGAACGCCATCGCCCGCTATGTTACCTCCGGCGTGGTTCCGGAGCCTATCGGCAACCGGCACCCTTCCATCACGCCTTTTGCTTCTTTCGCGGCCAAAGACGGCCACATCATCATCGGCGCGGGCAACGACCGGCTATGGGAAAAGATGTGCAATGTTTTTGGCAAGGCCGAATGGCTCAACGATCCCGACTTTGCGTCCAACGGGGCAAGGACCAACAACGTCAAAAAACTTTACGCGCAAATGAACGAGGTTACCAAAGAAAAGACCATCGCGGAGTGGATCGGCATCCTTGAGGAGGCCGGCGTGCCTTGCGCGCCGATCAACACCGTGGACAAGTTAGTCGCGGATCCGCAGATAATCGCGCGCGACATGATCGTCGAGGTGAAACATCCCGTGGCGGGCAGCCTCAAGATGGCCGGCGTGCCTTTGAAGATGTCCAAGAGCCCCGGTTCCGTGCGGATGCCGGCGCCGCTTTTGGGGCAGCACACCAACGAGCTTTTGCGCGAGATGTTCGGCTGGGACGAGAAAACGGTTGCAGACAGGCTTGAATAGATAGCCAAACCCCCGCCCGACATAAGGGCGGGGGTTTTCGATCGCCATAGGGATTTAAATCGGAGCCTGTTGGCACACTATCCGAAATGTTCAAATAAAGATGGGCAGCGGCAACAGGTTCAAACATTTCCCCAAAGCACTGTCCCCCTGCCGCAGATTAGGTTGCGGCAGGGGGATTCGCTGTGTCCTTTGAGCGCAGCCGGCCGCAATCAGCTTGGCCGGCCGCAGGCTTTTCAACGGGGGCGTCCCCCTAGGTTATAATCTAAGGCTTCACGGTTTCTTTGTATACTTGTTTGCCGTTTTTCATCTCAATGATGACGGCGCTCTTGGTCGCGTCGTGCGTTTCGTTTATGGTAAGCGTGCCAGCCGCCCCCGGGAAATTTTTGGTCGCGGCCAAGGCATCGCGTATCTTTGCCGGGTCTGTGCTGTTGGCGCGTTTGATCGCGTCCGCCACCAGTTTCAGGGTATCGTAGCCGAGCACGGCCGGGCCGTCCGGGACTTTTTTGTACTCTTTGTCAAAAGCCGCCACAAAGGCCGTGGAGGCCGGGCTCTTGTCTTCCGGCGAATAATGGTTGGTAAAGTAGGTGTTGTTGAGGGCCGCGCCGCCGGCTATCTCGGCCAATTTGGCGGAATCCCAGCCATCGCCGCCGACGACCGGCACGTTCATGCCCAGTTCGCGGGCCTGTTTGATGATTTTGCCGGCTTCTTCATAGTAGCCGGGCAGATAGATAAATTCCGGTTTGAGGTCCCTTATTTTGGTCAATATCGGCCGGAAATCCTGGTCTTTTTGCAGATAGCCTTCTTCTCCCAGTATGCTGCCGCCGCCCTTGATAAAGGCGGCCTTGAAGAAGTCGGTAAGACCCTTGCTGTAATCGCTGTTGTTGTCGACCAGCACGACGCCCTTTTTCAGTTTCAAGGTGTTTAGTATGAAATTAGCTCCCACCGTGCCTTGGAAAGGATCGATGAAGCAGGCGCGGAAGATGTATTCTTTGGTTTTGCCGTTTTCGACCGTCAGGCGCGGGTTGGTGGCGCCGTTGGAGACGTAGGGGATTTTGGCCGAAGTGGCGACGTTGGACGCCGATATGGCGCAGGAACTGGTGAAGTTGCCGATGGCCGCGACCACTTTGTCTTGCTGGGTCAATTTGGTCATGACATTGGCCGCTTCCGACGGTTCGCTTTTATTGTCCACGACAATCAGGTTTATTTTTTTGCCCAGAATGCCGCCGGCGGCATTGATTTCCTTGACCGCCAGTTTTACGCCGTCTTGGGTTGATGTGCCGTAGTTAGCGTTGTTGCCGGTCATCTCGCCGGTAAGCCCGATCTTTATGTCGCCTTCGGCTTTCTTTTCCGCGCCGCCGCACCCGGCGGCAAACAGGGCCATGGCTACAATGGCTATGAGCAAATACAGTTTTTGGATCGTTTTTTTCATGAAACAGCCTCCTCCAGATATTGTTGTATGGGAAAATTCTATATAAATTATCATTTGTTGTCAAGGCCATTTACGCCTTTATTTAAGAGACATGGCGGCCGGAGGCGAGCGTTCGGCGCGCGCGTTTTTTGCTTTCCGCCGCTCGAGGGGGTTTAGTTTTCGACGGCGTCAAAAGCTTTTTTCACTTTGGCGGCCAGGCCGCGCATTTGCGCCTGCGACACGGCGCAAACGGCGAGCCGTATGCCTTTGGACAGCGGCACGGCATAGATGTTGTCCTCGCTCAGTTTCGCGCAAAGCTCCTCTGGGCGCTTGCTTTCGATGGAAAGGAAAAAGCCGGCCGCGTACGGCAGTATGGCAAGCCCGGCCTGCTCGGCTTCCCGGGTGAAAATGTCGCCCCTGGCCTTGATCATGCGGTAAAGGTCGTCCCTTTCCCTGCGCACGGCGGCCAGAAGCTCCGGGTCTTTGCAGATGTTCGCCAAAACGCGCATGCAGGGCCTGTTGACGTTCGACCAAGTAGCGCGCGAGGACAAGGAATTGATGCCGGTAAATTCTTCTATGACGCCGGCGTCGGAAGATATGCCGATCATGGCGCCGGTGCGCTGCCCGTAAAGGGTAAAGCCTTTGGACATGCTGTAGGCGAGTATGACCAGGAGCTCTTTCGGCAGTTTTTCAAACTTTTTGAGGAAGCTTCTGGTCTCTTCGCGCTCGCCGGCGTAATCAAGATAGGCCAGGTCAACGATAATGGCGATATTTTTCCCCGTTTCTTTGCTGATTGTTTGCAGGCCGGCCAATATGCCGTCCCATTCCGGGTTGGTTACGGTGTAGCCGACCGGGTTGTGCGCGGGCGTGTTGACAATGATCGCCACGTTCTCCTGCGTTGCCGCCAATTCGCGCGTTTTGGCGAGCAGGCCGCCAACATTGTATTTGTTCTTTTCGTCGAACATTTTGTAGGTGTCAAGCCCGCGCAGCATATCCCGGCAAAGCGAGGAATACGCGCCCCAGTACCAGTCGGATGTAAGGACTTTGTCGCCTTCGTTTGTGTAATTCCACACGGCGTGGTGCAGCGCCCCGGTCGCCCCGGCGGTGGCTATGGCGCCAATTTCGGCGTCAGGCAGCGACTGCCCGCAGGTTTCTTTCACGACCGCGTCAAGAAATTCCGGCAGGCCGTCAATCCCGGCATATTGCGCCAGTTCCGGGGCCGGCAGCGACCGATAGGCTCGCTCCACCGTTGGCAGAAAGCAAAACTGCCCGTTTTCGTCAAGTATGCTTCCGAGCGTGGCGTTCACCACGTGTTCCCGTCCATATTTTGCCGCGGCTTTGTTGGCCGCGTCGCTGGCGGCAAATATCTTGTCCTTGGCAGCCTTGCCGCGGGCGTGTTTTGCCGCTATGCCAAATCCCATTTTAACAACCTCCAGTAATTTATCTTTGCCAGATTAATTCTAATAAAAAAAGGGGACAGCGTCAACGCTTCCCCTTTTTGTATACTATATTTTTTATTGCCCGGCCAAGCTTTGCCCATTTAAGACGCGGGAAATAAAATGATGCGGCGTTTGGCGGCAAAGCCCCGGCGCCGCCCGGCCATCCGTACCGTTTGGCCGCCTGCGGCGCGGGCTCAGCCAACGGTTATTGCCGCGCTGCTTTCCCAAAGCCCGTGTATGTTGCAGTAGGCGGCGGCGAGAAGTTCGCCGCTTTCGGCTATTTTAAGCGTAAAGGCGCCGAAAGGCTCGGTATAGGCAGAGCCTTGATTGGCGCCCTTGGCGGATTCCCCGTGCGCGTTGAAACTGATTTTGCCGATTTCATAGGCCGCCCCTTCCGCCGGTTTAAAGTAAAGCTGTATCCAGCTTATATGGTGCTCGGTCGTGTTGGGATGGCCTATTTCCTTGCCAACGCAGACTTTAACCTCAAATTTTTCGCCTGCTTTCACTTTTTCCGGCGCGCCTATCGCCGGTACATGCTTTTCGGTTTTCCAATCCGCGCTTTTGATTATTTCGCCGATTTTCATTTTACACACCCCTTTGTTTTTTCTTTCGCCCTTGGCCTGAACTTTTGCCCGGCCGCTCCCGCCCGCCCCCCAAAACGCGGCGGCTTGGTTCAGGCTTCCATCATCATTTCTTTTGCTTTCATCAGGCGTACCAAGCTTGCCCGGTCGTTCTCTTCCAGTTTCATGGTTATGTACTTGATCGCGCCTTCCGTTTCGGGAATCATCACATATTCGAGCGCGTTGACCCGCCGCCTGGTTTTTTCTATTTCGTCGGCAAGAAGGTTGCAGGACTTTTCCGCTTGCGCCAGTTCGGCCATAAGGGGCAGAAGGCGCACTACTTCCGTTACCGAAGCGTCCAGTTCGCCGGAGGTGTGCGCAAACCCGTAAGGCAGCTCGATTTTGTCCTTTGCGCCGATATATTTTATAACAGGGACGTCCACGCTCATCACGTTGCGTTTTTCGGTTTCAAAAAAGGCGGCCCGCGATGGGCAAAAAAGTTCGCCCAGGACTTTTTGCGCCCCCATATAGGCCTTCGCGCGGGCAAAACGCGCCAAGGCGCGCATAAGCTCGTTTTCCACTTCTATTCGCAACTGGTGGTTGCGTTTGATATAGACGATGAATTGGCGAACCATCTCGTCGCGTTTGTCTTTGAGCAGCTTATGCCCGCGCACGGCGGTCTTTAGGCGGCGCTTCAGCCGGGTCAGTTCCATCCTGGTCGGATTGATGCGCAGCGCCATGCCTATCCCTCCCCGCCGCTTGGCGAAGGATAATATTTTTCTATGTATTCGTCGCGCACGCGTTTGAGTTCCGTTTTGGGCAAAACCGCCAGCAGCCGCCAGCCCAAGTCAAGCGTCTGCTCGATGGTGCGGTTGGTCTCGTACCCTTGCGAAACGTATTCTTGTTCAAACCGGCCGGCGAATTCGGCGTAGAGACGATCAACGTCCGAAAGCGCGGATTCGCCCAAGATGGTGGCCAGCTCTTTGGCCTCTTTGCCGCGCGCGTAAGCGGCGAACAGTTGGTTCATGGTATCGGCGTGGTCCTCCCGCGTTTTGCCTTTGCCGATCCCTTTGTCTTTAAGGCGCGACAGGGAAGGCAGCACGTCTACCGGCGGAGTAAGCCCTTTGCGGTAAAGTTCGCGCGAAAGGATGATCTGCCCTTCGGTAATGTAGCCGGTAAGATCCGGAATCGGGTGGGTTTTGTCGTCTTCCGGCATGGAAAGTATGGGTATTTGGGTGATCGAGCCTTTTTTGCCTTTTATCCGCCCCGCCCTTTCATAAATGGTGGCCAAGTCGGTATAAAGGTAACCGGGATAACCGCGGCGTCCGGGCACTTCTTTCCGGGCGGCCGATATTTCGCGCAAAGAATCGGCGTAATTGGTCATGTCGGTAATTATGACCAAAACATGCATGCCGAGCTCGTACGCCAGATATTCGGCGGCGGTGATCGCCATCCGGGGGGTGGATATTCTTTCCACCGACGGGTCGTTGGCGAGATTGATAAAAAGCACGGCGCGTTCCAGCGCGCCTGTGCGGCGAAATTCGTTCATAAAAAAATCAGCTTCTTCAAAAGTGATGCCGACGGCGGCGAAAACAACGGCAAATCCCTCTCCCGTCCCGCGCACCCTGGCTTGGCGCGCGATCTGCGCGGCCAGTTGCGCGTGCGGCAGGCCGGAGCCGGAAAACACCGGCAGTTTTTGGCCGCGTACCAATGTGTTCAGCCCGTCGATCGCCGATACGCCCGTTTGAATGAATTCAGCCGGGTATTCGCGGGCGGCCGGGTTAAGCGGGACGCCGTTGATGTCGTGGTAGCGGTCGGTTATTATGCCGGGGCCGCCGTCTATGGGCCGGCCGACACCGCTGAATATGCGCCCGACGATTTCAGGCGCAACGCCAAGCCTCATGCCGTGCCCCAAAAACCGCGCTTTCGCTTTTGCGATCTGCAGCCCCTGCGACCCTTCAAAAAGCTGCACCACCGCTTTGCCGCCGTCCACAATCAGTACCTTTCCTGCGCGTACTTCGCCGCCCTCCTGATATATTTCCACCAGCTCGTCGTATTTTACGCCTTCGACGTTTTCCACCACCATGAGCGGCCCTACTACTTCCCGGATCGTCTTGTAGTCTTTACGCATCTTCCTCCCCCCCTTCGGTCATGGCCAAAAATTCATTGTCCAACTGTCCGAATATCTCGGAAAAATGCTTTTCACATTCCGCCTCCGGCGTATATTTGCAGCGCCCAATCGCTTCGAGTACCGGCATTTTGCTGATTTTGGAAAAAGGCACCAATTCATCTAAGGCGGCCAGCCCTTTGTCGTACCAGGCGATGATCAGTTTGATCATTTTGTATTGTTTGCCTAAGGACGCGTAGGTGTCTATTTCGTGGAAAGAATTCTGGTGCAGGAAATCCTCGCGGATGGAGCGCGCACATTCAAGCGCCAGGCGCTCTTTCGGCCCTAACGCGTCCACGCCCACCAACCGCACAATTTCTTCCAGTTCGGATTCTTCCTGCAAAATGTTCATGGCGCGGGCGATCAATTCGCTCCAGTCCGGCGCTATGCGGTTGTTGAAATATTCGCGCAGCCGGTCGGAATAAAGCGAATAGCTCTGCAGCCAGTCGATCGCCGGAAAGTGCCGGCGGTAAGCAAGATTGGCGGAAAGGCACCAAAAGACTTTGACCATGCGCAAGGTTGCCTGCGAAACCGGCTCCGATATGTCCCCGCCCGGCGGCGAAACCGCGCCGATAGCCGAGACCGCGCCGATCCGCTTGTCTTGGCCGAGACAGGTAACGATGCCGGCGCGCTCATAAAACTCCGCCATGCGCGAGGCAAGATAGGCGGGGTAGCCTTCTTCGCCGGGCATCTCCTCCAACCGGCCGGACATTTCCCGCAGAGCTTCCGCCCAGCGCGAGGTAGAGTCGGCCATGACCGCCACTTTGTAGCCCATGTCGCGGAAATATTCCGCGATGGTTATGCCGGTGTAAATAGACGCTTCGCGAGCGGCCACCGGCATGTCGGAGGTATTGGCGATCAAAACGGTCCGCTTCATCAGCGGCAGGCCGGTGCGGGGGTCGCTCAACGCGGGAAATTCCGACAAAACGTCGGTCATTTCATTGCCGCGCTCGCCGCAGCCGACATAAACGATGATGTCGGCGTCCGCCCATTTGGCGAGCTGGTGCTGGATGACGGTTTTGCCGGAACCGAAAGGCCCCGGCACGGCGGCTACCCCGCCCTTGGCAATCGGGAAGAGCGCGTCAATTACCCTCTGTCCGGTAACCATCGGCTCATTGGGCGGCAATTTATCGGCAAAAGGGCGGCCTTTGCGGACAGGCCAGCGTTGCAGCATAGGCAGCTCAACGATTTTGCCGCTGTGGTTTTTTATTTTGCATATCGTCTCGACAATGTTCGCTTGCCCGGCGTGCACCCATTCGACTTTCCCCGACAAGCCGGGGGGGACCATCACTTTATGCTGTACCGCCGGAGTTTCTTCCACGGTGCCGATAATGTCGCCGGCCTGCACTTGGTCGCCGGCCCTGACGTCCGGCACAAAATCCCATTTGCGCGCGCGGTCTAATTTCGGCACGTCAATGCCGCGCGTTATGCGATCGCCGACCATGCGGCGGATGATGTCAAGCGGGCGCTGGATGCCGTCAAATATGCCCTCGATCAAACCGGGCGCCAAATCGACCGAAAGCGGCATGCCGCTTGACACCACCACTTCGCCCGGCCCTAAGCCGGCCGTCTCCTCGTATACCTGTATGGAGGCGCGGTCGCCCCTTAATTCTATGATTTCACCGATAAGCTTTTTGTCGCTTACATATACCACGTCATACATCTGGACGTCAGCCATGCCTTCGGCGATGATCAGAGGCCCGGAGACTTTAACGATTCGTCCTTCCATTTAAGTCTGTTCCCTTCCTTCACCAAATAGTATATCCGCGCCTATCGCTTTTTCGACATTTTTCTTTACGCCCCGCAGTCCAAGGCCTTTTGACTTGTTGCCGCCGGGCATGGGAATGATCGCCGGAAAAACTTTTCTCTCGTACAGTTTGATCGCTTCCGGCGCTTTTTCTGCCGCTTCTTCGGTTATATATATGACGGGATATCCTTCGCGCGCCAACGCGTGTATCGCTTTTTCCACGGCTTTTTCGTCGGAAGCGCAACGGACTTCCAGCCCGGCGGCATTAAACAGCATCACCGAGTCCCTGCCGCCAACTACAGCAATTTTGTTTTTCATAAGCACCCCGCCCTACATATAAAGCCCGGGCAAATCCAGCTCTTCGCCGCCGCCGCGCGCGGACAGTATCATGCCGAGCGCCCGGGCTTCCGTTTCCTTGCCGATAAGATAGCCAACAATCGCCCCGATGCCCTCCGGGTCGTTTCGCCGCGCACGGACAAAACGCATGCGCAGGCTGTCAATCCTTTTTTCAAAGGCCGCCATGCTGTTTTGGGCAAAATATCCGTCAAGCGCCTGCGCGACCGCCGCGCTGTTTGCCCCCCGGCCGAGCGCCGGCGTTATGTGCTCGTCCGGCAAGGCGAAAGCCTGCAAAAATATTTCCCGGGCAATGCCGCCGCAAACAACAAAAACGGAGGAAAAATCTTCCGCTTTCCACCCCAGTTCGCGGGCGCGGATAAAACTCTTTGCATTGGTTAAATCGGCCAAAAGACTGAAATATCCTGTGGCGTATTCGTTGCGCGTTTGCGCCAACACGCTTTTTATGTACTTAAAAATCGCGCCGTCCACCCGCGCACTGATCAGGCGCGGCGCCGCATCGCCGCGCGCAAGCGCCTTTTCCAGCTCGTCCAACTCGTCTTTGAGCGTCGGCGGGAAAAAGGCATAGCGTTTCTCGACGACCGCTTTTTGCAGAACATCCGGGGGGAACAGTCCGCCTTCTTCCGACAGGCCATCCGACGGTACGGCGAAGACACGCGCCTTGAGAAAAACTTTAAGGTTATGGGCATCTATGGGCAGGAGAAAAAGGCCGGTAACTTTGGGGTCTGGCGTTACGGACCAGATCAGTTGCCTGGCCACCTTCAGTTCGCTGCGGATTAATTCGTCCAAGTCGCCGTCCGCCAAAATCCCTTCGCCGTAGCCGCTTTCCTGTAAGGCCCGAAAAAACTCGTCCTTTTCCAAAGGAATAAGCTTTTTAAATTTGGCGGCGTCCAGCATATGCGTTTCCAGTACCTTTATGCGGCCGATGGCGTATTGATAGCTCGTCTGCGGCATATATGTTACACCTCCGCTTGGAACAGGATATCGGCCGCCGCTTTTTCGTGATTTACCCGGACGTTCTGCAAAAGCGCCGGGAAAGATGCGTCGCAGTCCCCGTTTTTTCCAACAACCAACACGCCGCCGGAAAAATCCGCCGCCGTCCCGCTCAAACGCAAATTTCCCCGCTTGCCGCTCGCCGCCAGCCGCCGATTAAGCTCGGCCAAAAAGCCGCCCAGATATTTTTCCCGATCCGCCGCAGGTACGCAAAGCTCCTCCTCGCCGGTTTCGCAGGCATCCATGACGCAGGAGGCGATCAGGGCTTCCCATTTTTTGGCCGGCAGCCGATTGAGTTTTTGCTCCGCGAGCGCAAAAGCCTCGTCTAAAATTTGCCGGCGCGCGGCAAGGTCGCTTTTGCGGTTTTCCAATTCGGCGATCAGGGACTGGCGCCTGTTTATTTCTTCTATGTCAAGATCGGCCTGCGCGGCAATTCCCCGGGCTTTTTCCTCCGCTTCGCGCAAAAGCCTGTTGTTGAATTCCTCCGCTTTGTCTTTCGCCGCGTCTTGGATCTTTGCGCATTCAGATTCGCAATCAGCCGCAATTTTAGCGATGATATTGTCTACGGACATTAAAAGCCCTCCCTTATAAAACGCCGTTGAGCATTAGAAAGGAAATGAGCAGGGCCAAAACCGCATATGTTTCTACCATGGCGGCGAAAATTATCCCTTTGCCGGTCTCTTCAGGGCGGCGGGCGCAAAGGTAGATGCCGGAGGCGCTTACCTTGCCCTGGTAAATCCCGGAGACAAGCCCGACGAGCCCTATAGGCATGCCCGCGTACAAAAAGGACAAACCTTGCTGGACGGTAATTTCCTTTACATCCCCGCCGATAAGCCCGATGTTGAGCAAAATGATAAAGGCGATGAGCAACCCATATATTCCCTGCGTGCCGGGCAATGCCTGCAAAATAAGCGTGTTGCCGAATTTTTCCGGGTCTTCCGAGACGACCCCCGCCGCCGCCTGTCCCGCTATGCCAACGCCGATGGCTGAACCGCAGCCCGCGAATAAGGCCGCGACCGCAGCTCCCGCAATTGCTAAAGATACCCCTGTTGATTCCATAGTATAAACGTCCTCCTTAAATTAATGGAAATAAATGTCATTTAACTATGTCCACATATCTTGTGCGAAAAGCCAAGGGACGGAACTCTTTTCCGCCCGGTTCGTAAAACTTGCCGAAAAACTCAATAAATTGCAGCCTGCTCGTATGCACGTAGGCGCCGAGCACGTTGACCGAAATGTTAAAGGTGTGTCCGCCCAAAAGGACTAAAACAGCCGCTATCTGCCCGGGCAGACCTACCGACCAAAGCATGCCGGCGATGGTATTTATCACCATGCCGATGACGCCCGTGGCCAAACCCAGGGCAAACAGCCGGGAGTAGCTGAGAACGTCGCTGATGTAGCCTGTGATATTATACAAGCTGGCTGCCCCGCCAAGAAGCCGCCGGAAAACGTTCTTGTTTTCGCGCCCGGCGAAAAGGAGGATGGTCAACGCGCCGGCGGCCGCCAGCCAAAAGCCGATGCCGGCGTCCGGCCGGACAACGTGGGCGATCAGCCCGGCGAACATGACAAACCAAGAAAATTGATCGACCAGCGCGCCGAACCAGTTGCCTCTTTTTATTTCCATATACATCTTTAAAGACATGCCCGCGGCAAGATGCAGCGCTCCCAGCGAATAACACAAAAGCAGCATTTTAATCGGCTCGTTCATGGGCACAAAGAGCAACGGATGCAATTCCAAGCCGAACCAACCGCCGAACATGGCCCCCCACGCTATGGTGGAAACCGAACCCATCAAAATGACCCGTGCCAGTTTGCCCGGCATATTGTCCCCCTTGATCAAGCGGCAAACAAAAAACAGCATTATGGTCAGTATTATGCCGTAACCCGCGTCGCTCAGCATAATGCCGAAAAACAAAAAGTAAAAAGGAGCCAGCATCGGATTGGGGTCTATGCCGGTATAAAGCGGCCGGGAATAAAGGTTTGTTACGGCCTCGTAAGGTTCAACCAATTTTTTGTTGACAGTAAACGTCGGCGGCTGTTCGCCTTCGGCCGGGTCGCAAAACACTATTTCGTAAGCGCCGGTGACCGAAGCAACCGCCGCCCGGATCTCTTTTTGCCGGTCATAGCGCACCCAGCCGTTCAGGCAAAAAGTGTCGGCGGTTTCAGCGCCTTTTGCCGCCAGCCGGACACAATCGGACGCTTCCTTGTCGTAGAGGGTTTTTAAGAGGTCTTTTTGCGCCGCCGCTTTTTCTATTTCGTTTTTAAGATCTTCTATCAGGGCGTTTTTTTCGTTTGCTTCCCGCGCCAGGCATTGTGCCAGTTCCGCGGCCGTAACGTCGGCCGGCGGCAGTTTCGCTTCGGCGAAATTATTTTCTTTCAGGAGGGCGGAGAACTCCGCTTCCTCGCATTTATGGCAGAGGGCAAAAATGGCGCGCCCATCGTCGCCTTGGCCGCAGGGCTGAATGTGGGCGAGAAAATCGCCGGATTGTCCCGTAACAGCCGATAATTTGTCCTCAGGCAAAAAACCGGCAAACAAGCGGCAGCAAAAGGTATCGGCCAATCCGTCCAAGCGTTCGGGCAGTTCCCGCCAAGGATGCAGCTGTTCAATCTGGGCGTGGAGGTTAAAAATTTCATTTTTTAAGCCCGCGATGCGCTCGGACAGTTTTTCGATTTTTTTGGCCAATTCCCGCGCTTGTTCATTCTCCCGACAAAAATCGGAAAACGGCATTTTTATGCGCGGCTCAAAAAAACTCTTTTTTTCTTGGTTGGCGGTCAGAAATTTGAGCGCAAAACCTATCTTTTCAACTTCCTGTTCTTTTTCGCCGCGCCCCGGCAGGCCGTCGTCGCCCTCTCCGGGCGCCGGCATGAATTCGCCGGTTTTTTGCAAGGCCAGGAGTATCCGGTCCCGGTCGCTTTTCAAGGCGTACAGCGCGGCTTTTTTCATTGGCACAAGCATCAGCCGGCCACCTTCCCAACGATGTAATCCGCCGCGGCGCTCATCCTCTTGCCCGCCCGCTCGCTCAGCAATCTGTTGTGGGCATCGCGTTCGGCCAATAATCCCCGCAGTTTTGCTGAGGTTTCTTTTTCAGCCGCCGCCACTTTTTCCCGGGCAGCCGCCCTGGCTTGCGCTATTATTTCGTCCGCCGCGCGGGAAGCCTCGCTTTCCGCCGCGTGCAAATAATCCCTTGCCATTGCTGACGCCAGGAGCTTTTTTTCCTGGGCCGTATTCTCGGCTGCCTTGATTAAATCAAGTATTGTCAATGCCTTCACCACCTTTTCCATAAAATTTAAGTTGCTGATTGCGCAAGGTTTCACTTGGCAAGAGTAACTTGCCTTATATTTTATCATGAATACATAGTTCTTTTCCAGTCATAATTATAATTATTATAACATTGCTTTACCGCTGTCCGCTTTGCGGCTCTTGCGCTCGACAAGCGCCATCGCCGCCGTTTTGTCGCTTTTTCGCTCTATTGCGCAGTCTATCTCCCAATGCCCGGCCTCTTCGCGCCATGCAGCATCCGCGGGCCTTCTTTCTATGCTCCCGCCCGGCATCCGCTTTTTGCGCCGGAGGCGGCATGACGGCGCGGCGCGTGGGTTCCGGCAAGGCAGCGCCCAAAAATGGCGGACAGGCAGATTTTTGCACAGACGAGGCTTCCGGCAGCAAGAATATGCCCTGCAAACAGACAAAGTTACATTAACCGCCGGTTTTAGGAAAAAGCAGGATTTTGATTGTTAATGCCGAATAATATACAAACATTAAAGGTTTAAGGGGGTTGAACCGATGAACATCGCGGTCCGCGGCAAAAACATCGACATCACGCCGGCACTCCGGGATTATGTTGAAAAAAGGGTGAGCAAAGTAACTAAATATTTTTCCGAAGTGGGAAACATCCACGCCATATTGTCAGTAGAAAAAAATCAGCATTGCGTTGAAGTTACAGTGCCGGTAAACGGCATAATCCTGCGGGCGCAGGAAATAACCGGAGATATGTACTCCTCCGTGGATCTTGTTGTCGATAAAATCGAACGGCAGATAACAAAATACAAAACAAAACTCATGAAAAGGTTCAGGAGCGGGGCGGACAGGTTCCGCAGCGAATTGGTCCCGGATTCCGCCGCCGTGGAAGACGAATTCAAAGTTCTGAAAACCAAACGCTTTGCGATCAGGCCGATGAGCGCCGAAGAAGCGATCATGCAGATGAACTTGATCAATCACAGTTTCTTCGTCTATTTCGACGCGGACGACGAGTCAATTTCCATAGTGTACAAACGCAAGGACGGCAATTACGGCTTGCTCCTGCCGGAATTTAAATAATACGCGCCCCTTGGCTAAAATATGGAAAAGATTAAGGAGGCTGGGCAGACCATGACGGAAAAAAACAGCAAGGCGGCGGAGGATGCGCCAACGAAGGCAACCGAAGCTATAGAAAACGAAATCCCGGATGGCCAGGTAAAAGTGCCGGAAGAAAGAATAAATCTCAAAGCGAAAAAGTTGCAGGGTTTTCTTGACGAAAGCAAAGTCGGCTTCTTTACGATGGACGCAACCGGCGATAATTTGAAGACGGTCGTTTTTCGCACCAACATCACCGTGCAAAAACAACAGCTGCCGGTCGGCGTATTCACCGACGACAGCATATATTCCCTGATCAGGGTGCTCATCCTGCCGGCGGTGGTGAACGCGAACAACCGAGGCAAGGTATTTGTTTATCTCAACGAACTGAACGCCAAGTATAAAATATTCAAATACTATTCCGACGGCAGCGACAACATATTCCTTGACATTTCGCTTCCCTGCCTGCCGGAGCACTTTGACCCGCGCATGGCATTGACGGCGATTGATCTGGCCATGAACCACCTGAATGAAATATTCTTTGATTTTATGCGCAGGGTATGGGGAGAATAATGGGCGGACATTTGCCGTCCGCCCATCGCTGAGGAGCGCTATTGCCCCGCCGCCTTTACTTTCTGGCGCCAAGCGTCAGATCCGCAATGAAATCAATGTTTTCTTTGTCTTCGAGCGCTCCGGACGTGATCCTTTTATCCAGATACAACACGTTCGTGTCTTTTGAGTCGTACTTTGGCCATTTCACAGCGGAAGGGGGCATTTCCCCCACATTCGGGTCCCCGGTTTTGATGAAGTTCGCCCATCGCGTGTGCGTTTCATCGGCGAGCTTCACGGCCTCGGGGTCAGACAGCCCCAGTAACGCGAGAGTGTTGAAAACAAAAGGCAGTTCCGCCGCATGGGGCGCCCCCAGCCCGTTGACGGGGGGAATGTAAACGTATTTGAACTTGTACATGTAGACGCCGCTTCCGACATCGGCGGCGATATCGGCGAAACGTTTTGTCCCTGCGGAGAAAAATCCGTACGCCAGGAGCTGCCGCGCCCTTTGCTGGTACGTATTCTGCGCGTCAACCCCGAACCGGCCGAGGACTGAAAGCATGTTTTGCCCGCCAAATATCCGCGCGATCAGCGCCTTGCACCCTCCATCGTCCGTGTCGGCCGGGACAAACAGGCTGCCTTCGTCGTTGTTGAAGCCCAGCAAAAAATTTACCCCGGCAAGTTCGCCCGAACCCATCGCCTTGAGCGGGTCTTTCGGAATGACCCGGCCATCGATGGCCGGGGTAAGAAAGAACGGCGCCGCCGTCTGATCGGCGCTGAAGGCGCAAAGACGCGCCAGCGTCTCGGCATCGGCCTTTCGCATTTTCGCGAGTCCCTCCGCATCGTCGCCGGCCGAGAAGATATCCGCCAGGAAGCTGGACGCCCCTATTGATTTTCGCAGGTCTGCCCTGGAATAGTAAGAAAATGCGGGCAGGGACAAAACGGAGCCGCTTTCCATGATCACCCCGCGAAACAGGCCTTTCGCGAGGGGGCTCGTTGCAAGGGCGGAAACGCTGAAACTGCCTGCGGACTCGCCCCCGATCGTAACTTTGCCGCGATCGCCGCCGAACGCGGCGATATTGTCCCTGACCCATTCGAGAGCCTTGATCTGATCCAGAAGCCCCCAGTTGCCGGTCGTGCCGTACCGTTTCAGCGTTTCCCGCGAGGCGAAAAAGCCCAAAACGCCCAGCCGGTAATTGATAGTTACTGTTACGATGCCTTTTTTCGCGAAGCCCGTCCCGTCGTACAAAGGGAACGCCCCCGAACCGGATGAAAATCCGCCGCCGTGGATAAACACATAGACCGGAAGTTTGGCGCCCTCTCCCGGTTGGGCGGGAGTCCAAACGTTCAGCGTTAGGCAGTCTTCGGAAAAAGGCTCGTCCCCCACGGGAAGGGGGATCTGAAAGCACTGGGCGCCGAACCGAGTGCAATCAAGTTCGCCTTCCCACGGTTCCGCGTTCTCCGGCGGGGCGAACCGCAACTCCCCAACGGGCGGTTTCGCGTAGGGGATTCCTTTATAAACGCTTATGCCCCCCGCCCGCTGGCCTTTAATGACGCCGCCCGCCACCGCCGCTTTCGGGGCTTTAAACTTTGGCGCTTCCTCCGCGGCGGCAACAGCCGCCGACATTGCCAGCAGCGCCACGCCAAGCAATAATTTCAAGAACCATTTGCCTTTTCTCATTTTCTCCCCGCCTTTCCCATTATTTGCCGCCCGCGCCGGCCAAACTGCCACTATCCCTTTTGGCCGCTCCCCGTGCCTAAACTACCACCTGCTAAAGCAGGTGGGTTAGCGCATAAATGCGCACCGGCTGAAAGCCGGAACAAGGGATTAATCCCTCTGAAAGAACACTTGCTCAAAGCAAGCTGAAACATGACTGGAACTCATTATTCGATCTTGAATGAATCCTTCGCCGTTGTTTCTTGGTTCTCAATGTACTGCTTGATCGTTTCCTCTGTCACGCTTCCCACCGTGGCGCAGAAATAACCCCTGCTCCACAGGTGTTGCCCCCAACATCGCTTCTTCAGTTCTTGAAACTCCTCCTGAAGAAGGCGCGACGAGCGGCCTTTGAGACATTGCGCCACTTTGCTCGGAGCCATGCTCGGCGGACACGACAGCAGGAGATGTATGTGATCCTTGCGAATGTTTCCGCTCACAATCGTTATATCCCTCGCTTCGCATCCTTGGCGCATGAGTTCCCGCAACCGCTTCGACATGTTGCCGCCGAGTATTTTGCAACGGTATTTCGTTGCCCAGATTACATGATATTTTATATCGCATACGGCATGGCGCGATTTTCTGTACTCCGACATGGGTGTTCTAATTATACCATGTCGCCGGTTTCAATGTAAGGGCAAGGCTGAAAGCGTATGCCGCCTAAAGGCGGTGGGCTTAGACCACGCGGCAGAAGTTAAACTGCGCAGAACGCTCGCTAATTTTTCTTGTTTTTATGACGCTCTTTGCTACTGTTTAAAAGTATTTGACTATATCGCCGTAACTTTGCGATTCATTCTCGGGGCTGATGGTGAAGGGGAAATCCCCGCGCCAGATGTCGCGCTGGTAGGTCATCAGGATGCTGCCGCTGCCCATAGGCGCGGTAAGCTGGTAGTTGCCGGTGTAGCCGCCGCAGGAGCGCATGCCCTGGCTGATACTGCCGCCGGCTTTCCCCGGCTTTTTGGTTACGATGTTGATGACTCCGCCCAGAGGCGAGCCGCTGAAACGAGCCGGCACGTAACTGCGGTACACTTCCACCCTTTCTACGTTGTCCACCGGGATCATTGAGAGGTTAACCGCCGCCTCGCCGCTAAGGTTCATCAGTACGCCGTCCACGTAGACGTTGACCTGCGCGCCGGTCGAGCCGCGCACTCTTGCTACTGTGCAGTGGCCGTCGCCGCTTACTCTCTGCACGAAGAGACACGGTACCAGCTCCAGTAAATCGGGCAGGTCTTTTTGCTCGCCTGCGTATTCTTCCAGATATATGACCGTTACCTGTCTTGGGGGGAGAGCTTTTTCCCAGGCCGGCCGGTCGGCTTCCACCGTCAGGCCGGGCAGGGTATAGCCGCCATCCGTTTGTGCTTCGGCTGGAACATCCGATTTAATACCGGCTGGTTTCGCCTGCTCACTTTGCGTTCTGTCCGCGTTTTGCGCCATTTCCGCGCTTACAGACGCTTGATCGGCAGTCTCCGGCCGGGTCGGGTTCGCCATTTCCGCCACAACTTCCGGCGGATGGCCTACCACTACGGTCGTGCCGGCATTGACCGCCGACAATATTCCCGCTGCTCGCTCTGCACGCTCCGCGTCCCAAGTTCCGCCCCATGTCCAGTTCAGGCCGCCGCTGATTTTCCAGTCGTCGCCGATGTCGCCGCCGGTATTTTTGGAGAGGTTGAGGTTGAGCGTGCCGGTCGGGGATATCTTCACATGCCCGCCGGATTAAATTCCAGCCAGGTGTCAATGAAGGGGGCGAAACCCTATGGCTCAAAAAGAGCGTACAACAAAACGGCGGACATTTCAACACCTGTCAATGAGCGAACGGGGAGAGACAAAAGCGTTTAGCCGGGAGGGACATGGCGCAACGGCGACAGCGGGGAAGATTGGCCGTGACAAAGGGACCGTGAGCCGCGAGATAAAACGCGGGACAGCGCAGCAGTTAAACAGCAATCTGACGTAACGGCATGAACATTTCGCCGAAACGGGGGCGGCAGTTTACGAAAAGAGGCGCAGCCGCAGTCGGAACGCG
>JAISLQ010000018.1 GCA_031290885.1 Acidaminococcales bacterium | reverse complement strand
CGTCCTGCTGGAGCCGATTCAAGGCGAAGGCGGCGTAAACATGCCGCCGGCAGGTTATCTGGCGGCGGCAAGGGAACTTTGCGACAAACACGGGGCGCTTTTGCTTTTTGACGAAATTCAGACGGGCATAGGCCGCACCGGCAAATGGTTCGCTTTTGAGCATACGGGGATAAGGCCCGATGTCATGAGCATCGGCAAAGGTTTGGGCGGCGGGTTCCCCATCGGCGCTTTCCTGGCCTCCGAGCGGGTGGCGCGCGCCTTCTCCGCCGGCGACCACGGCTCCACCTTCGGCGGCAGCGCGCTGGCCTGCGCGGCCGCCAATGCCGTACTGGACATAATGGAGCGGGATGGACTGGTAGGCAACGCGGCAAAAATGGGCCGTTACCTCAAAGAAAAGCTGGCCGCGCTGCAAGAAAAACATCCGCAGCAGATCAAAGACGTACGCGGGCAGGGGCTGCTGGTAGGGGCGCAGCTTCATGGCGAGGGCAAACCCGTCGTCGAAGCCTGCCTGTCGAAAGGACTCATTTTAAACTGTACCGCCGGCAAAGTGCTGCGGTTTGTCCCGCCGCTTACCGTGAACGAACAGGAAATAGATTTCGCCGTTACGGTCCTCGATGAAGTCCTCTCGTCCGGCAACCAGGAAAAGGAATAAATAAATTATGGCGCTCAGAGGCAAAAACCTGCTTACGATCGGCGATCTGTCCGTAGGCGAAGTAGCTACCATAATGGATGTCGCGCGCAAAATAAAAAAGAAACAGAAAAACGGCGAATGGCACAAATATCTCGCCGGCAAAACGCTGGGCATGATTTTCCACAAGGCGTCCACCCGCACGCGCGTTTCTTTTGAAGTGGGCTTTTGGCAGTTGGGCGGGCATCCCATATATTTGAACGAAGCGGCCACCCAGATGGGCAGGGGCGAAGACATCCGCGATACGGCGCGGGTGCTGTCGCGCTATGTGGACGGCGTAATGATCAGGACCTTCGGCCACCACATCGTGGAAGAACTGGCCGGGCATTCCAGCGTGCCGGTAATCAACGGCCTTACCGACAAATTCCATCCCTGCCAGGCGCTGGCGGACATTTTCACGCTCATGGAATACAAAGGCACGATAAAAGGGCGCAAAATGACCTACGTCGGCGACGGCAACAACATGGCCCATTCACTCATGCTGGGCTGCGCCAAAACCGGCGTTGACTTCGTTTGCGCCAGCCCCAAGGGCTATTGGCCGGATGCCGGCGTTTTGAGCGCGGCGCGGGCTATGGCCGCGGAAACCGGCTGCTCGATCATAGTGGAAGAAGATCCCCTGAAGGCCGCGGAAAACGCCGACGCCCTCTACACCGACGTATGGGCGAGCATGGGCATGGAGCAGGAACAGTCGATCCGGCAGGAATCTTTAAGCGACTACCAGATAAACAAATACCTGCTGCAAGCAGCCAAGCCGGACGCGATAGTCATGCACTGCCTGCCGGCGCACCGGGGGGAGGAGATCACGGACGAAGTCATGGAAGGGCCGCAATCGGCGATCTTCGATCAGGCGGAAAACCGGCTGCATGTGCAAAAAGCGATCATGGCCCTGCTTATGAGCGATGCCGTTTTGTGAAAAGCCGGCGTTGCTCGGGCAGGGGGCGCATTATTTAAAACAAGGAGCGTTGCCGCAATGAAAAAAGACGTAAAAAAAGTAGTTCTTGCCTATTCGGGGGGGCTTGACACCTCTGTCATCATCCCGTGGCTGAAAGAAAACTACCGCTGCCAGGTCATCGCCATGTGCGCGGATCTCGGCCAGGGAGAAGAACTTGCCCCCGTATACGAAAAAGCTTTGCGCTCGGGCGCGGACAAATGCTATATAGAAGACCTGAAAAACGAGTTCGTCGAGGGCTTCATCTGGCCTGTATTGAAAGCGGGCGCGGTTTATGAGAAAAAATACCTGCTGGGGACGTCCTTCGCCCGGCCGCTCATTGCCAAAAAACTGGTCGAGATCGCCGAAAAAGAAGGGGCAGACGCTGTCGCCCACGGCGCGACCGGCAAAGGCAACGACCAAGTGCGGTTTGAGCTTACGGTAAAAGCTTTGGCGCCCACGCTCAAAATCATCGCACCTTGGCGCGAATGGGACATCCGCTCGCGCGAGGACGCCATCGATTACGCGGAAAAACACGGCATAGAAGTGCCTGTTACCAAAAAACGCCCCTACAGCATGGACAGAAACCTCTGGCATTTGAGCCATGAGGGCGCGGACCTAGAAGATCCGGCCAACGAGCCGCCGGACGACCTTTATCTTATCGTCAATACGCCGGACAAAGCGCCGGACAAAGCGGACTATGTTGCCATTGATTTTACGGAAGGCGTGCCGTCGGCCCTGAACGGCCAAAAAACAAGCGGGCTGGCTTTGGTGGAAGGGCTCAACGCCCTTGGCGCCAAACATGGCATCGGCGTGGCCGACCTGGTGGAAAACCGGCTGGTCGGCATGAAATCGCGCGGAGTATATGAAACGCCGGGCGGCGCCATACTCTATTACGCCCATAACGAACTGGAGGCCCTGACGCTTGACCGGGCGACCATGCACTACAAACAACTGGTGGCGATAAAATACGCCGAGCTGGTCTACGACGGCATGTGGTACGCGCCGCTGCGCGAAGCCCTGGCGGCTTTTGTGGACGAAACGCAAAAAACCGTTACCGGCCGCGTAAAACTCAAACTGTACAAAGGCGGCATACAAAGCGCCGGTACGCAATCGCCCTATTCTTTGTACCACGAGGGATTTGTAACCTTCGGCCGCGACGAAGTATACAACCAGGCCGACGCCGAAGGGTTCATCAACCTTTACGGCCTGCCGCTCAAAGTGCGGGCTTTGCTGAAAAAGGGGCGCGGCCTATGACCAAACTCTGGGGCGGCCGTTTTGCTAAAGAGACCGACAAACTCATGGAAGAATTTAACGCCTCCATCGCCTTTGACCGGCGGCTGTACCGCGAGGACATACGCGGCAGCGCGGCTCACGCCAACATGCTGGCGCGCTGCGGGATAATCACGGACGGCGAGGCCAAAAGCATCGCCGGGGGCCTTGAAACCATAAAAGCCGAAATTGAGCGGGGCGATTTTGTCTTTTCCGTCAAACTGGAAGACATACACATGAACATCGAGCAGCGCCTGACGGAACTGATCGGGGAAGCCGGCGCGCGGCTGCATACCGCGCGCAGCCGCAACGACCAAGTGGCGCTCGATCTGCACATGTATGTCAAGCGGGAAATCGTGGAAATCGCCCGGCTTATCTTGGACGCGCAAAAGGTCTTGCTCGCGCTCGCCGCCAAACACACCGAAACCATCATGCCCGGTTACACCCATCTGCAAAGGGCGCAGCCCGTTACCTTCGCCCATCACCTGCTGGCCTACCTGAACATGCTCGCCCGGGACATGCGCCGACTGCAAGGCGTATGGGAGGGCGCGGACATTATGCCTTTGGGGGCCGGCGCCCTGGCCGGCACCACTTTGCCGATCGACCGGCAATCCGTCGCGGAGGAACTTAATTTTGCCGCCGTTTACGGCAACAGCATGGACGCGGTCAGCGACCGCGACTACATATTGGAATTTCTGGCTTTCGCGTCCATTCTGATGTCGCATCTGAGCCGCTTGGGCGAAGAGATAGTCCTTTGGTCGAGCGCGGAATTTTCCTATATCGAACTTGACGACGCCTACAGCACTGGCTCTTCCATGATGCCGCAAAAGAAAAACCCCGATGCCGCGGAACTGGCGCGCGGCAAATCCGGGCGGGTGTACGGGCATCTGCTGGCTCTTTTGACTGTGCTGAAAGGGCTGCCCCTGACCTACAACAAAGACCTGCAGGAAGACAAAGAAGGGCTTTTTGACGCGGCCGACACCGTCAAGCTGACCCTCGCCGTTTTTCAGGGGATGCTCAAAACAATGAAAGTAAACAAGAAAGCGATGCGGGACGCTGTCTGCCGGGATTTTTCCAACGCGACCGATCTGGCGGATTACCTCGTGAAAAAGGGCCTGCCCTTTCGCCGGGCGCATGAAATAGTGGGCAAATGCGTAGCCTGCGCCTTGCAAAAAGGCAAGTCCCTGCAAGACATTGACCTGAAAACCTACCAAACTTTTTCCCCGCTGTTCGCCGGCGACCTCTTCGACTTTATCCGCCCGGAAACCTGCGTGCGAAACCGCGCCTCTTATGGCGGCCCCTCGCCCGCCCGGGTGCGGGAACAAATAGCCGCCGCCCAAAAGCGCCTGTACGCGCAAAAAAAACTCATCGCCAAACTTGGCGCGAAAATATAGAGGGCCTCCGGCGGAGGCCCTCTTGGGCGCGTTGGCGCTATGACTCGGCGCCTTTTGCCGCCATGAATTCATAAGCCAAATCCCGCATAAAAAAGGCGGCTTCCCGCAACAAACCCAGTTGCAGTATGTCCCGCCAGCTTATCGGGCGGTCGTAGGTCTTGACCCGGGGCTCGCCTTCCAGCCCGGCGCGCTGCGCCGCAATCGCAAGCGCATCGTAATAATTGCCGATTTCATCCACCAGGCGAAGCTCTTTGGCCTGGTGGCCGGTGTATATCCGGCCGTCCGCCAGGGCGCGGACTTCGTCTTCCGGCAGGCCGCGGCCTTCGCTTATCTGCCGGACAAACCCGGCGTACATTTCATCAACCATAGCCTGGAGCATTCTCCGTTCCTCGTCCGTCATCGGCCGCTCCGGCGCCAGCATGTCCTTGTGCCGGCCGCTTTTGACGCGTTCGGAGGAGATGCCTATTTTTTTGTAGAGTTCTTCAAAATTAGTGTAAGGGATATACACCCCGATGCTGCCGGTCAGCGTGGAAGAGTTGGCGACTATGTAATCGGAGCAGCTTGCCAGCCAATAACCGGCGGAAGCGGCAATGTCGCCCATGGATGTAACGATTGGCTTTCCCCGGCCTTTGAGCTTGCTTATTTCCCGGGCAATTTCCTCCGCCGCCGTTACGCTTCCGCCCGGGCTGTCAATACGGAAAAGCACTGCCGCCACGGAAGGGTCTTTTCCGGCTTCAATGATCTGGCGCATTATTTCCTCCGCCCCTCCGAGCCTGCCGGTTATGCTGTCCGCAGCCGTGCCGTAGAGCGTCCCTTGTATGCGGATCACCGCTATATACTTGCCGTTTTCCGCCGCTGTGCCCTCCGAAAAAAACGGTTTTGCCAAAAAGCTGATTAATGAAACAAAGCCGATCAGCATCAATAATTTGCGCATATCATCCCCCGCTTTCGTTATGGCGCAGCGCGGCCGCGACAAAATCGCGGAAAAGCGGATGCGTGTTCGTTGGGCGCGATTTGAACTCGGGATGAAATTGCGTCCCCACAAACCAAGGATGCGCGTCCCGCGCCAGCTCGACAATCTCCACCAAACGGCCGTTGGGCGAAACGCCGCCCATGACCAGCCCGTGCGCCAGCAGAAGGTCGCGGAACGCGTTGTTGAATTCATACCTATGCCGGTGCCGCTCGTAGATTATTTCATCGTTATAGGCGGCGAAGGAAAGCGTGTCGGCGAGAACCTTGCAGGGATAGACGCCTAAGCGCATGGTGCCGCCTTTTTCATAAACGGCGACCTGTTCCGGCATAATGTCTATGACCGGATGGGCGCTTGCCGCCGCAAACTCCGTGCTATGGGCGTCGGCAAGTCCGCAGACGTTACGGGCAAATTCCACAACCGCGCACTGCATGCCGAGGCACAGGCCAAAAAACGGCAGCTTGTTTTCCCGCGCATATCTTATGGCGTTTATTTTCCCCTCAATGCCGCGCTCGCCGAAGCCGCCCGGAACCAGCACGCCGTTGGCGCCGCTCAACGCTTCGGAAAGGTTGGCGCCGGCGTTTTCTATTTCCTCGGCGTTTATCCATCGTATGTTTACGGCCGCGCCGTTATGTATGCCGGCGTGCTTGAGCGCCTCCGACACGCTCAAGTAGGCGTCGCGCAAGTTGACGTATTTGCCGACGATGGCGATTGTCGCGGCGCGCTCCTGCCGCTGGTTCAATATCTTGTCCACCATTGCGCGCCAGTCGCTCAAATCCTTGGGGCGTTCCGGCAAAGCCAGCTTTTCCATCACTATGCGGTCCATGCCTTGCTGTTCAAGCATGAGCGGCACTTGGTAAATGCTGGCGGCCGTATAGTTGTGGATGACCGCTTCGGCGTCAATGTCACAAAACAGCGCCAATTTGTCGCGCATATCGTCCGATATGCGATGCTTGGTACGGCAAACGATGATATCGGGAGTGATGCCGATGCCGCGCAGCTCCTTGACGCTGTGCTGGGTGGGCTTGGTTTTAAGTTCGCCCGCCGCCTCGATATAAGGCAGCAGGGTAACATGTATGTATAAAACGTCATTTTTGGGCAGATCCTTTTTAATCTGCCGGATAGCCTCAAGAAACGGCTGGCTTTCTATGTCGCCGACCGTGCCGCCGATCTCGGTGATGACAATATCGGCGTTGTCCTCGCGCCCGACCCGGTAGATGCGCTCCTTGATCTCGTTGGTGATGTGCGGTATCACCTGCACCGTGCTGCCGAGGTATTCGCCCTTGCGCTCTTTGTTGATAACCGACTGGTATATCTTGCCGGTGGTAACGCTGGAATTTTTGCTCAGATTGACGTCAATGAACCGTTCGTAGTGCCCGAGGTCAAGATCGGTTTCGCCGCCGTCGTCCGTGACGAAAACCTCCCCATGCTGGTAGGGGCTCATTGTGCCGGGATCTACGTTTATATAAGGGTCAAATTTCTGTATGGTTACTTTGAGGCCGCGGCTTTTCAGCAGCCTGCCCAGCGCCGCCGCCGTAATGCCTTTGCCGAGGGACGAAACCACGCCGCCGGTAACGAAAATATACTTTGCCATATTGACCTCCTGACGTTTACGGCAAGCGCCGGCAACATGCCCGGCGCTTGCCTTCGCTCACGTGTCCCGCGGCCTTACATATATTCCGGCGCGCTTATGCCCAACAGCCCCAGCGAGTGCCGCAAACAGTCCCTGACCGCGCGGGCCAGCGTCAGCCGCGCCGCCTGCGTATTTTCCTCCACGCCGAGTATCCGGCACTGCTGATAAAAAGAATGGAAAAGCCCCGTAAGTTCATGGGCGAAACGCGCTATTCGATGCGGGGCGCGGTCTTTGGCCGCGCTTTCGATCTCGCCGGCGTAAGCGTCCAGTTTCCTTATCAGTTCCAGCTCACATTCTTCCCGCAGCAGGGACAGATCCGCCGCCTCGCCCAAAACCGCGCCCGTTTCCGCCATTTGCCTGAATACGCTGCAAATGCGGGCGTGCGCGTACTGAATGTAATAAACTGGATTTTCGGGCGCCTTTTCAATCGCCAGATTTATATCAAAATCCAACTGGCTGTCGATGGAGCGCATGACGAAAAAAAAGCGCGCGGCATCCGTGCCGACTTCTTCGACCAATTCATTCAAGGTTACGCTCTGCCCCGTCCTTTTGGACATCTTGACCAGTTCCCCGTCGCGGAACAAACTGACCATTTGCAGTATAAGCACTTCCAAACGGCCGCCGTCATAACCGAGCGCTGCGCAGGCGGCTTTCATGCGCTTTATATAACCGTGGTGGTCCGCCCCCCAGAGATTGACGAGGCGGGTAAAGCCGCGGGAAAACTTGTTCTCGTGATAGGCGATGTCGGCCGCCAGATAAGTCGGCGCGCCGTTTTCCCGTATGACCACCCGGTCTTTGTCGTCGCCGAAAGAGGTGGAGCGGAGCCATTTCGCCCCGTCTTTTTCGTACAGGTAGCCGCGCCCGGATAGATCCGCGCAGCACTTTTCTATCGCGCCGCCGTCGTGCAGCGTTTGTTCGCTGAACCAACTGTCGAAGCGGACGCGAAAAGCTTCCAGATCCTCCCGCAAAATGGCGATTTTTTCCTTGAGCGCTATCGCGCGAAAGAGCGCTATGCGGTCTTTGGTTGACAGGCCAAGATACTTGTCGCCGTCGGCCTTTACAATCCTTTCGGCGGTGGCGACTATATCGGCGCCGTGATAGCCGTCCTCCGGGAAATCGCAGGGCACCTTCAAAAGCTCCAGATATCTGGCGTTCACGGAAGCGGCCAAGTTGTTTATCTGGTTGCCCGCGTCGTTTATGTAATACTCGGATGCCACCTCATAGCCGGCCGCCCGCAGCAGGCTGACCAAGGCGCTGCCCACCGCCGCCCCCCGGCCGTGCCCGATGTGCAAAGGGCCGGTAGGGTTGGCGCTGACAAATTCCACCTGGATATATTCGCCGCTTTTTTTCGGCAGGTTGCCGTAATCGCCCCCCTGCGCGGCAATACGCGCCAGCGACTCATACAGCCATTCCTTTTTCAAAAAGAAATTCATGAACCCCGGATTTACTATCTCTATCTTATCCAGCAAAGGACATTCGATGTTTTTCTCAACCGCCAGCGCCAAGGCGCGCGGATTGACCCGCAAACTCTTCGCCGCCTGCATGGCGAAATTTGTGGCAAAGTCGCCGAAAGACTTCTGCGGCGGCACATCAAGCTGCGCCGCCGGCAGCTTGCCGGCGGGAAGCGTCCCGTCGCTTATCGCCCGCCCGCAGGCGGCCTCTATCGCCGCCGCGAGGGTTTCTTTAATGTTCAAGCGCCATGCCCCCCTCCGCTGAAACGCGCAATTTCCCCCCAGCCCACGCGCCTTGGGCCGCGCCGTCAGAGCTTCCCCTGTATGGGTATGCGCGGCGCTCAGCGCATGTTTTCAATGAACTCTTCCAGCATTTCCAAAAGGATCGGATGGCCGGCGGCCTTAATCACCCTCACCGCGTTGCCGAAGAAGTCTTTGACCTCGTCGTCGACCGTCAAGTCCAGCCCTTCTTTTTTGTATTCGTCAAGCATCCGCAGGACCAAGTTGTTTATGGCGCCTTTTTTTACTCCGCCCTCCGCCGTTATCGCCACGTTCACCATTATTTCGCGCGTCTGCGGCTCAAAAGACTCTATCAGCACGCGCCAGCCCCCGGGTATGGGCGGCAGTTTCTCGGCGCTGATCATATAGTCTTTGGCAAAACCGGCGTATTTGCCAAGCTGTTTGTAAAGTTTGGCCTTGTGTATCGGATAACCGCGCTCTTTGCCGATTTTTACCATTTCCGCCGCTATCTCGTTGTTGTGTATGACGCTCGGCAGGGTCGTCTCGAAAATTGTACTGGCCTTCATTTTAACCTCCGCTGAAGTGATATGGCTTGCTGCGCGCACTGACAATTTATTTTATCATAAAATTGACGGCGCGGCGCAAAACAAAACAAAAAGATTTTTCCGCCGTGGGGCGGCCGGGAGCTTCCCCCGGCAAGGCCGGATCCGTCCCGTGAAAAAAATTTTTCGGCGGGCGGAAAAAGGCTTAATAAAACAACGAAATAAAACGATATATAAATAATAGGCGTCAGAATGTATCAGGGAAGAATGTTTTCCAAGGAAGGAGACGGGCAGCAATGTACATACTTGATTCGGCTCTGCAACTAAGGGCCGGCAGCACAAAAACGACCGCCGAAAAAGAAATCGAACGCCTCGTATACAGGGAAGGCGGCAAAACCGGGGAAACGGCCGAGGAAAAACGCGAGCCCGGCGCGGCAGTGGACTTGTCGGAAAAAGCGCAGGCGCTCATCGACCAAAAAGAAGCGGGGCGGGTCGTCCCGGACGACGCCACGCAAATAAGGAACATATTGGCCGCCCTTGACGAGGCGCGCAAAGCCCCGCGGCCGGTATTGGATGACTTGAAGCGCACGCGGGACGAAATGACAAGAAGGTTTTTGGAAAGTTTCATCAACATAGTTTTTGGCCGGAAAATGCGCTTTCAAGTAAAACTGCTTGATGTTTGGCCGCAGCCGGCCGCCGGGGACAGTTTGCCGTTGGCGCGCGGGGGCGGCGGGCAGGGCAGCCCGCTCCCTGCGGCGCAAGAGGAAAAGCCGAACGATTGGGGCGTCAGTTACGAACGCCGGTACGAGCGCTTTGAAAGCGAAAAGATGTTTTTCGGCGCCCAGGGGGACATCCGGACCGCCGACGGCCGGGAAATATCCATAACGCTTGATCTGCGCATGTCAAGGTCGCTGTATGAAGCGTCTTACGTAGCGCTGAAAAGCGGCGGCAAACTGCTCGATCCTTTGGCCGTCAACTACGCCGCCCCGGCCGCCGGCCTCACGTCGGGAAAATACAGTTTTGACCTTGACGGCGACGGCGCGCTTGAGCAGATATCTTTCCTTACGGGCGGCAGCGGCTTTCTGGCTCTCGACAAAAACGGCGACGGCAAGATAAACGACGGCAAGGAACTTTTCGGCACGCAAAGCGGCGACGGGTTCAAGGACCTTGCCGTTCACGACCGGGACGGCAACGGCTGGATAGACGAAGGCGACGGAATATTCAGCGAGCTTAAACTGTGGGTCAAGGACGAAAAAGGCGGCGACCGCCTGCTCACCCTTGCGCAGGCGGGCATAGGGGCGATTTTCTTGGGCAGCGCGGACAGCCCGATAGACCTTGTCGGACTGGACGGCCGCAAAAACGGCCAGATAAGCAAAACCGGCCTGTTTCTCCGGGAAGACGGCCTGGCCGGGACCGCGCAGCATGTAGATATAGCCGTATGACAGGTTTTTCTCCTGATTTATTGCGGGCTTGACGGACAAACAGGCCGCCGGTTTCGGCGGACGTTTCCGGGCTGCCGCCGGCCAAAATCGCGAAAGCGATCAGGCCGGCGGCTTGCTTTGCGGCGCGGCGCTTGAGATTTCGGCCGGCGGCGCAGTTTTGCCGGAAAACCGATGTTTGCGCCGCAAAACGCCCCGCCGTCTGAAGCTTTGGTTTGGCGCGGGGATGGCGGGCAAAGTCGGCAATTGGAAAAATTTGCCCTTAAAAAATATTCAGATTTACACATCGGCCGCATGTGCGGCAATAAACCGCAATTGCGTATCAATGTTTGCAAAAAACCATAAATTGCCGCAGACTTTTCGCCGGACATAGACAAACGGCGGGAGATTCCCTTGCTGTCCCCTTAACGCAACCATAACTTTATAGTTGCATTTGCTTTTTCTTGCGGGTATAATGATATTTGAATACAGAAGCTGGACGCGCGAAGGTTCGGCCGCAAGGGGCGTCCGGCCGGAAACAAGAAAGGACGCGGGAAGCCCCGCGCCCGTCGGCTGAATAAAAAAGGGAAGGTAACGCTTTTTTTATAATCTGTTGCACGCGGCTAAAACCGCCGCCAAGCGGCCTTTGCGCAAAAAGCGAAGCATAAGGCTAAAGCGCGGGGCCGGGGGCGGAACCTGCCCTGCGTAAGAGCTGCGGCTGCCGGCAATGTTATGCGCCGCTTCAACAGGCATGTAAACCGTTTTATTGATAGAAGGCGCTTTGGCCGCTGCCCGGCGAAACGGCAGGGGACAGAGGGCGCCGTTGCGATACGCGGCCCAGATAGGTGTCTGCGGTTTTTCCGTGGACTGTAAATAAACGGCGTTGCGCGGCAGATTTCAAGAGAGCCGCGGCAAGGCGCGAGCGCAGAGCCTATAGGGAAATACCCTGCCCTTTGGCTTAGGCCGGGGGATTAAGAGGAAGGGAGGGGTGCGGGAAGGAGATCCCGGAATATTTAAAATTAAACAAGGAGGAGATTTGTCTTGTCAAAAGCAGTAATGACCCTTATCGTGCTGGCAGTAGTGGCGATCTTTTTTATTACTGAAATCATTCCCCTGGCGGCTACCGCCATGGGCGGCGCGATTGCCTGCGGGCTGCTGAGCCTCATCCCGTTGAACCAGGTGTTCAGCGGCCTGGCCAACTCCACCGTCGTCTTGTTCGCCGGCATGTTCGTCGTCGGCGCGTCCATGTTCCATACGGGGCTGGCGCAGAAAATCGGCACCTCCGTCGTCAAGATGTGCGGCACCAGCGAA
>JAISLQ010000017.1 GCA_031290885.1 Acidaminococcales bacterium | reverse complement strand
AATAAGCATTGAGGGAAGGGCGCGATTTTGGACAACAACCTTGTCATTGCCATAGACGGGCCGGCGGGCGCCGGCAAAAGCACGGTCGCTAAACTTGTCGCCGCGCGGCTGGGATTTATATATATCGACACCGGCGCCATGTACCGCGCCGTTGCCCTGAAAGCCATCCGCGCCGGCGTGATCGGCGATCCGGCGGCTATCGAAAAAATAGCGGAGGACATAAATATTTCTTTCCGTCCCGAAGGCGAAATCAACAGGGTTTTTATGGAAGGCGGGGAGATTACCGGCGACATAAGGACAACGGAAGTATCCAATAAAGCATCGTTTGTGTCGGCCTTGCCGGGCGTGCGCGCCGCCATGCTGGTCAAGCAGCGCGACTTGGGCAGGAAAGGCAATGTGGTAATGGACGGGCGCGATGTCGGCACCTGCATCTTTCCCGCCGCCCAAGTGAAAGTATTTTTGACCGCCAACAGCGCGGAAAGGGCGCGGCGGCGCTATATAGAGCTCGTCGCCGGCGGGCAGGCGGCCGAGCTTAAAGAACTGCAAAAAGAAATGGACGCCCGCGACAAAGCCGACAGCGAAAGGGCGATCGCCCCGCTGAAAAAGGCCGGCGATGCCGTGGAGATCGATTCCAGCAAATTGAGCATTGCCCAGACAGTTGACTTGATAGTGGATTTGGCAAAGACAAAAGGAAAAACAAAGAAAAGTGTTTTATAGCATACTGCGGTTTTTTCTGAACATAATATACATTGTATTTTTCCGTCTGACAGTAGTCGGAGCGGAGAACATACCGGAAAAAGGCGCGGCGATCATCGCCGGCAACCATGTCAGCCTGCTTGACCCGCCGACGCTCGGGGTGGCCTGCCGCAAGCGTCAGGTATGTTTCATGGCTAAAAGCGAACTTTTCGCCAATCCCTTGTTTGCGCTCATCATAAAGAAATTAGGGGCTTTCCCGGTGAAAAGGGGCATGTCCGACCGAGCGGCGGTAAAAACCGCCCTGACAATATTGGGCGAAGGGCGCGTTTTGGGAATGTTTCCCGAAGGCACGCGCGGCCGGGGCGGAGTTTTAGGACAAGCAGGGCCCGGAGTCGCCGCCCTTGCCGGGCGCGCGGGGTCGCCCGTCATACCGGCGGCGCTGTCAGGGACGGAAAAAATCGGTTTAAAGACGCCGTTTCCCAAGTTGAAAGTGATTTTCGGGCGTCCGCTCTTTTTCCCGGACAAGGCCGCCGACAAGCCTGTTTTGCAGGAACGGGCGGATCAAATAATGCGGGAAATACAGCTTTTGCTGGCAAAGCAAAAAACCCCCGATTAAATTTAAGGGGGGCGGTAATCCATTGCGGCAACGCGCCGGATGTTTTCCGCCGCAAGCGATTATTAAGGGTTCTTTTGTATTCATACATAGGGGATTGGAGCATACGGCATGAAGGTTATATTGGCTGAAACAATGGGCTTTTGCCAGGGGGTAAAGAGGGCGGTGGCGATGGCGTCCGATAGCGGCGCCGGCTCTTATGTTCTGGGACAGCTTACGCACAATCCGCAAGTAAATAAAATGCTTGCGGAAAAGGGCGTGCGGACGGCAGGGTCCCTGTATGGCCTGCGGGAGGGGAGCAAAGTGATATTTCGTGCGCACGGCGAGCCGCCCAACAGTTATCTTGTCGCGAAAAGCCGCCAGCTGGAGATTGTCGACGCTACCTGCCCGCACGTGAAGGCCGCGCAAACAGCGGCGCGAAAGCTGGCGGAAGAAGCGTTGCGCGTGGTAGTTATCGGCGATCCTGCCCATCCGGAAGTGGCAGGCCTCAAAGCTTGGGCGGGCGGGGAGGCCGTTGTCGTCCAAAACGTCCCGGACGCGGAAAAATTGCCTGAAGCAGGCACCTATGGCGTTATTTCCCAAACCACCTGCACGGAAGGGCTGTTTGCTGAATTGAGCGCTCTTGTGGCGCAAAAAGCCGCAGAACATAAAATCGTCAGGACAATATGCCCGGCGACGCGGGAAAGGCAAGACGCCGCCGCAGAACTGGCGCGGCAAGTTGACGCGGTCGTGGTAATTGGCGGGAGGGGCAGCGCCAATACTAAAAAAATCAAAGAAATAGCCGAAAAACATTGTAAAAATACTATCCTTGTTGAAACAGCGCAGGAGTTGTCAAAGGATATGTTTTTAAATATGAAGATTGTTGGCGTTACCGCAGGGGCGTCAACGCCGGATTGGATAATTGAGGAGGTCGTAAAAAAAATGGAAAACATGGGAGAAATGCTGGAACAAAACGATGGGGAGAAGAAACTGTCTCTTGGCGCGGGCGATATTGTGCAGGGCAGGGTGGTCAGCGTAGGCAAAGACGAGGTGTTCGTCGATATAAACTACAAAAGCGAGGGCATAATACCCAGGGCGGAAATGGCTCTTAATCCGCCGGACGACTTGGCCCTTGTCGCGGCGCCGGGGGACGTTATAACCGTAATGGCGCTTGATCCGGACAAAGACGGTGCCGTTGTTTTGTCAAAGATCAAAGCGGACGCGCAAATGGCGCTCGAAAAATTAAACGGCGTTTTTGCCGACAAGGAAATAA
>JAISLQ010000016.1 GCA_031290885.1 Acidaminococcales bacterium | reverse complement strand
GAGCCTTCGGTGTAGAGCCGGCCGTCGCCGCGCTTGGCGTTTTCCCGCCGCGCCAGAAAGCCGATGCCGTAGTAGTTGGTGTCGCCGTCGCCCCTTACTTCGTCCCGGCCGCTGAAGCTGTTGTAGCTGTCGTAGCTGCCCCAGCCGGCTTCGAGGAAGCCGCCGTAGGTGAGGCGGGCACCGCTTCCGGCCCCTTTGGCAAAAGACAGGCCGACGAGCAAGGATGGGCCTTTAACGTCAACGTAGGAGCCGGTGTTGTGCCGCGTGTCGCTGTAGCCCATGGCGGCAAAGACGGCCGGGCCTTGCTCGCGGCGGGCTTGTCTGCCGGCCTCTTTGATGCCTTCTTTTTCCAAAAGGTCGGCCCCTTGGTTGAGGAAGGCCGGGCCGGCCAGCCGGCCTTCGGAGAGGGCCTTGGCCGCCGGGTTGAGCCAGCTGGATTTGACGGTAGCGATCAGATAGTTGCCGCTTTGCGCAACGTCAAAGTCATACAGATGGAAAACGCCCTGGCTGCCTTTTACGGTTTGAGGGGCTATGCCGCCGCCAAAGCTTGTTGTGGCTTCAATCAGGCCGACCGTGTCGCCCGCAGCCAGCCTGTTATTGCCGCCGCCGGTGATTTCGATGCCTTGGATCGTGGCGGCGGCGCTCATAGTAACATTTTCGGCGGTAAGGGCGAACCCGCCGACTTTGGCGTAGTCGATTTTGAAGTCGTAGGCGTCGAAATTGCTGACGTTGTTGATAGAGCCTGTTTGCACTATGTTGTAGAGCCTAAGGATGTTGCCGCTGCCCGTTCCCGCCCCGCTGTAGCCGCACAAGATAGTGTTCGCAAAACCAATGCCGCCGGTCAGGGTAACGATGTTGTTGTTGGCTGCGCGGCCGCCGCTTCCTACGTGGCCGCCGGAGATGGTTGCCCCGGCGTTAATCGTGGTCGAAGTGCCGACGCCGCCGATCAGCGATATTTCATTCTTGGATGCGTTGCCATTGCCGGCCCAGCCGCCGTAGACGCTGCCGATGTTCAGGCTGTCGGTTATGGTTACTTTGTTGCCCTCGGCGTTGCCTTCGCCTGTTACCCGTCCGCCGTAGACGAAGTAGCCGCCATCTGAGTTTTTAATGTTTACTTTGTTGCCCTCGGCCTTGCCGTTTCCGTCAACCCTGCCGCCGACGACATCTGCCCAGCTAACCGAGCCGCCTTCGATCCATATCTCGTTGCCGCTGGCGCTGCCGGCCAAAACCTGGCCGCCGTAGCCGCCGTAATTGCCATTTAAGTTTTTAATGGTTATTTTGTTGCCTTCGGCCTTGCCGCCCACTGCAATTCCGCCGACAAAAGATCCCCAGCCGCTGACCGTGCCGCCCTCGATCCATATCTCGTTGCCGAGGGCGCTGCCGGCCTGAACAAAGCCGCCGCTGACGCTGTAGCCGCCATTTAAGTTTTTAATGGTTATTTTGTTGCCCTCGGCCTTGCCGCCCGACACTATGCCGCCGACAACATCTCTCCCGTCAGCCGCCGAGCCGCCTTCGATCAATATTTCGTTGCCGGTAACGTTGCCGTCGCCGTTAACCAGTCCGCCGTAGACTAAGTAGCCGCTATCTAAGTTTTTAATGGCTACTTTGTTGCCCTCGACGTTGCCGTCGCCGTCAACCCAGCCGCCGGCAACATCTCTCCCGTCAGCCGCCGAGCCGCCTTCGATCAATATTTCGTTGCCGGTAACGTTGCCGTCGCCGTTAACCTGTCCGCCGCAGGCGCTGTAGCCGCCATCTAAGTTTTTAATGGTTACTTTGTTGCCCTCGGCGTTGCCGTTTACTTTAACCTGTCCGCCGGCAACATTTGCCCAGATAGCCGCCGAGCCGCCTTCGATCAATATTTCGTTGCCGGCAACGTCGCCGTCGCCGTTAACCTGTCCGCCGTAGGCGGAGTAGTGGCCATCTAAGTTTTTAATGGCTACTTTGTTGCCCTCGGCGTCGCCATCGCCGTCAACCCGGCCGCCAACGATGTCGCCGTAGACGGTAAGGGTACCGGTGCCGTTGTTTGCGACCGCAACGCTGTTTTTCGCGGTGTTGCCGCTGCCAAGGGAGAGGCCGCCGACAACATGGGCGGCACTGCCAGAAGCGCCGATGGTGAGGGTTTCGGCGTTTTCCGCCGTAACATCGACTGTGTTGCCGGAGGCGTGGCCGGTGGAAACCGTATCTAAAACTACGCCGCCGGCGATGCTGCCTGCAATGTCGCCGCCGCCCGTTACGCTAACTTCGTTTTCTTTGGCGCTGCCGGCCGCGCCGGTTCCGGACACCAGGCCGCCGATGACGGCGTAAAGAGTACCGCCGAGATCGTGTCCCTCCAGCCCACCGCCGGCGTAGTCCGCTTTGTTGCCGGCGGCGTCGCCCGTATAGCTGACCCCGCCGACGAGGACGGAGGCTTTATTGGAACCGCCCGAATATTTGGCCGTGTTGCCGGTTATGTTTGCGTTGTCGGCATTTTGCGCGATGCCGCCGAAGACGAAGGTAGGACAGTTAGGGTCGGTTCCGGCAACATCCCATTCGTTATTGCTGCCGTAAAACAAAAGCCCTGAAATGGAAGGCGGGCTGCCAAACAAACTGCTGTAGAACCATTCGGTCGCTCCGGTTGTGAATGTCGCCAGCTTAGAGCCCGAAGCGGCATCCCCGTTAAAAGAGTCGCTGCTTGCCCGCGCCGGCGGCGCGCCGAGGAAGAGGAACGCAACGCCCGCCCCCAGCGCGACGCTTTTCAGACTGCGCGGCATTTTGCCAAGTCGTCTCATGTGATGGTTTCTCCTTCTGATTTGCGTTTTTTTGCCATGTGTTCTATAATCATTGCAGGCAAGGCAGGGGCAGACAGGCCGTTTCCGGCGCGAGGTAACGGAATGGGTAAACTGTTACCTGCTTGGGAGCGAAATTTGGCCTGTAAAGCCGCTTGGCCATTGTGGGCAGCAATGCCTGTCCGCCCCGAGGCAAAATAAAAATGCCGGAAACCCGGCATTTGACGCGCAAATAAAAAAACGGCAGGTAACAGTTTACCCATTCTGTTACCTACACGGTTTATCGTTGACCAAACCCTTGCGGGGCTGGTCAAATCGGCGATAAATTCAGCCGCCCATCGGCCGCTTTTGTTTTGCCGCTGTACATTCACTCTGCTGTTATCTGCGTTTATACCATGATAATATGCAACTTGCGCCGTTGTCAAATAAAAAAGACTTGTGAAAAGTCACAAGCAAGGACGGATGTCCGCGATTCTTCGCATGCCACTAAACTATTGTCAAAACCGACATCGCGCAAGGCGGCGTTTTGTGGGACAAGTCCTATGGACGAAAACGATCATCGCTAAAGGCAGCGGTAGGCATACAGTCCGTTTGCGTGCCGGATAACTTGCGCGGATGTCTATGGCTGCTTGTACGCCGATGAAACCTGCGCATAGGCAATTCGCTTGACAAAAACAATGCGCAAGCGAAATAATGTCTTCGCTTGCGCCGGGGAAAGCAGCGCTTGCGCGGCCCGCCATGCGTCCCCAATATGCTCCCGCAGAACGCTCCTTCGGCTATGGCTCGTCCCGCAGACGGGAAGATATGCCTGCCGCTAAGTCGCGCATTAATATTGGTAATTTATTTTTATCCATACGGTGCGCCCGGGTTCGTTCACGCGAAAGGACGAAGCTATGCCCAGCGCGGGAATGCCGGCGCCCGACCGGCTGATAAATTCGGCGTAGTTTTTGTCAAAAATATTATCGACGCCGAACGCCACTGTAAGATCTTTGCCCGCCCTATAGGCGGCGTGAGCCGAAAGGACGCCGAACCCTCCGTTTGCGCCCAGATCATAATTTATTTCGCTGCCGCTGTTTAAATCATAATGTTTTTTGGCGTTGACGATGCGCCACAGCACGCCGGCTTCCACTTTTTTGTGGCTGTATTTAAGGCCAAGCGTACCCTCGAGCGGCGGGATTTGCGCCAGAGGTCTATGGTCGGAGTCGTTGCTGCCGTGCACGTAGGCCAAAGAGGCGGTTAACGCCCACTCTTTGTTAAGTTGGCAGGACACGTCTATTTCGCCGCCGTATAGCGAGGCGTCGATGTTTTCCGCCGTCTTTGCGTTTGGAACATTGGCGTTCCTGAACAAGATAAAGTCGCCGACATCGGCATAAAACGCCGACAGGCTGGCTTTTAGCTTGCCGGAACTATAGATGAGGCCGGCGTCAAGTTGCGTATTTTTCTCCGGTTTTAAATAAAAGCGAGTGCGCCGTTCCCAATAATCGGCCGGCCTTTGGGCGTGGCCGATGCCGACGTATGATGTAACAGGCATGCGGGCATGGTCGCGTTCATAGCGCAGGAAAGCGCCGTAGGTCCGGTTAACGTCCTTGTCCGCGTTCCTCGCGTCCTTCGCTTCTATGCGGTCGATCCTCAATCCGGCCAGCAGCCTTTTGTCTTTTGGCAAAAGGTGTTTAAATTCGCCAAACAAGCCGTAATTGGTGAAAACCAAATCGCGCGTCATGGCGGTATCGTAAATTCCCATCATGTTGGCGCTTCGGCTGGCGTGTTTGTTCTTTTGGTAATCTATGCCAACCGTAGCGGAAGTCGCCTTGCCTAAAATCAAGTCCGCCGCCAGCCGCACGCCATTGGCCGTCCGGTCAACCTCCATCCCCATCTTCATCATGCCGGGCGGACGCAAGGAATAGTTGTCCATCACGTGATCCACGTAATTGCGAAATATTTTAAATTCCAGATTGCCGACGACCGGCGACAGATTTTGCTTGTTGAATTTAAAGGAATACTCATCGCGGTCAAACTTCGCGCCGTCCATCCCCCTGCCGCCGTAGGCCGCCTTGGCGTCGCTTGTGCCGACAGTAATTTCGTACAAGGTGCGGCTGTCCGGCGTATAGCCGACAATGCCGGTCAAATTGTTGCGGGTATAATATGAATGGATTTTATTGCCATTGCCGTCCTTATAGTCGTTGGAATCTGACCTTGTCCTGATAATGCGCGCATATCCTTCGACGTCGCCGGCGGCAATGTCCAGCAATTCATCGTTGCGCCCGTTGCCGCCGATGAGTAAGCTGCTATTAATACGGATGCCCGGCTTGTCGAACCGTTCCGTCTGCCGCTCGAACAGCACCGTCCCGGCGATGTTGCCGCCGCCATATTTCACTGTTTCCGGGCCTTTCAAAATAGTAATCTTGCTGTACGTTTCGGGAAATACATAGGAAGTAGTCGGATCCATCCGGTTTGGGCAGGCGCCAAACTGAAAGGCGCCGTCCAACAAAACATTAAGGCGCGTCCCCCCCAGGCCCCGCAAAACCGGATCGCCGCCGCTGCCTCCCTGCCTGGCTACAGAAAAGCCGGGAATATTTTTCAGATAGCCGCCGCCGTCAGCGGCCGGCAACGGCTGCCGGGGAAAGCGCGGGTCGGTTTCCAGCGTTAACGGGCCGCTGGCAAGCGGAGCGGTAACGACGATGCTCTCCAGCTTAAATTCCGGCAGAGCTTTTTCTTCTTTCGCCGCCGCCCAAGCAGTCCGAGCGCCGACGGAGATTGGCAGCAAAGCACAAATGCCGGCCAGTATCCGCAATTTGCGCAATTTTCGCATTTGAAATGCCCTCCTGTTTTTCTGTATTGCCGCAGCAACCCTGAAGGCGGAAAAGTTTAAACTTTTCCGCCTTCAGGGTTGCTGATCAGCTGCTTTTAATTATAAACAGCTATATAATCCATATCTATCGGCTAAAAGTATATTTATTTTGCCCTAAAGCACTATGTTGGCCAAAAACATCTATTGCGGACAAATTTTCCGCAAATAAAATATGAGGCGGCTGAATGCCCGTCAATTATTCGTTTCAAGCGGTTTTACATTCTGCCAACGGCTTGCCCTGATACGCTTTTTGGGTTTTGCGGCACGAATGTCCGCGCATTTATGCAGGTATAAAAATTTATTCAAACCTTGACAGCAACAATTATTTGTGCTAAATTTATAAAGCAATTGAAAGCAGAAGCATATCCGCTTCTCACCTTGCGGCTATGTACGCCGGGTAAAATAAAAGTATCCTGATAAATGTATGCTTTGGCGGATAGAACTTCTATTCGTTTTTATTTTTTTGGAGGTGAACAGTTATAAGCAAAGAGGGCTTGCGTATCAATGAGGAAATCCGCGCCAGAGAAGTCCGCGTCAATACCGACACGGGAGAGCAGATAGGCATAATGTCGTTGCACGACGCTCTTTTGGAGGCGCAAAAACGCCAAATGGATTTGGTTGAAATAGCGCCTGCCGGCAAACCGCCGGTTTGCCGGATCATGGATTACGGCAAATATCGCTACGAGCGGCAAAAGCGTGACAAAGACGTCCGCAAAAAGCAAAAAATTGTCAATATTAAAGAAGTTAAACTGCGCCCCAAGATTGAAGAGCATGATTTCCAGGTTAAATTAAAAAACGCCTTGAAGTTTTTGGCTGACGGCGACAAGGTCAAGATCGGCGTAACTTTTCGCGGCCGTGAACTTATGCATATAGACCTTGGGAAAAAAGTGCTTGACCGTATGACCGATTCGCTGCGGGACATTGCCGTAATTGAACGCGAAGCCAAACTGGAAGGCCGCAGCATGATTTTGATCGTTGCGCCCAAAGCCAGCAACAAATAATATTTTAGCAGGAGGGTAGACATGCCTAAAACCAAAACCAGAAGAAGCGCCGCCAAACGGTTCAAAATCACCGGTACAGGCGAGTTTAAACGCGCCAAAGCCTTTAGAAGCCATATACTGGAAAAAAAGTCCCCCGGCAGGAAACGCAACCTCCGAAAAGCCGCGCTTGTCAGCAAAGCCGACCATGACAGGGTCGCCAAGATGTTGCCTTATATTTAAAAATCCTTATAATCCATAGGAGGTATTATCATGCCAAGAGCAACCGCCGGTGTAACCGCGCATAAGCGCCATAAAAAAATCCTTAAGTTGGCCAAGGGCTATCGCGGCGCGAGAAGCAAACTTTTCCGAAAAGCAAATGAAACCGTTATGAAGGCCCTCTATTACGCAAGACGCGACCGGCGAGCCAAAAAGGGCGAATTCAGAAGGTTGTGGATAACTCGCATAAACGCGGCCGCCCGCATTAACGGTTTAAGTTACAGTAAGTTAATCGACGGTTTGAAAAAAGCAAAAATATTGGTTGACCGCAAAATATTGGCCGAGTTGGCGGTAAGCGACGCCGGCGCTTTTGCCAGGCTGGTCGAGGCCGCTAAAGCCGCCAAACAATGAAAGCCGGCGCGAAGAAGTTTACAGGCCGTCAGGAAAGTTCCCGGAGAAGGACAATCTGTTGGCAGATTTTTACGCATAAAGCTACGGGTTGTCCATCTTTATGTTTTTAATCCGGAGCTTTTTGGGCGGTCTGCGGTTTTGTTTGCGGGCAAGCGGAACTTTTTGTTTTTTCGGCAGGAATTACGCCTCCGGCAGACGAATTTTAATTTTACGACATGCAAATTTCAAACAAGGAGGGGATTCCAATGCCTTTAGTGCCAATGCGCAAAATTTTGCGGGCGGCCCATGAGCAAAAATACGCCGTGGGCGGCTTTAATGTATTTAATTTTGAAACGCTTGTAGCTGTCATTGAAGTCGCTGAAGAGACAAAATCACCGGTTGTCATAGGCTTGTCCGAGCGGCTGTTTCACTTTGTCAACGCCGACCTTTTGGCGCACGCCATGGTAAGGGCGGCCGAAAAAGCGGCCGTGCCCGTTGCCGTGCATCTGGATCATGGGCAAAGCTATGAGGGCATAATGAAGGCCATTCGTTGGGGCTTCAGTTCGGTTATGTATGATGGCTCAAAGTTGCCTTTTGAGGAAAACGCCGCCAGGCTAAGGAACGTTTCCCGCATAGCTCACGCGCTTGACGTGAGCGTGGAAGGGGAAATCGGTTACGGGCCCGAATATGATTTCGATAAAATTGCCGAGTTGGCTGAGAGAACGAAAATTGACGCGTTGGGGCTGGATACAGACCTTCCGCATATAAGCATAGAGTTTATTGGCAAAGCAGACGATCGGACAGGAATTCCGCTGGTGATGCACGGGGGAAAGAGAGACAGGCACAACCCGGCGTTTTACCGCCCTTACATTGATGCGGGCGTTAACAAGGTAAACGTGGCTACCGACATGTCAAGCGTAGCCGCGCGCACGCTTAAAACACAATTGCCGCAAAATGAAAACGCCAACTATATAACATTGATGAATGAAGTTAAACGGGCGGTCAAAGAATCTGTTACCAAATATATGCTGGCCTTCGGCTGCGTGTCGAAAGCCGTGAACAATTTGAAATAACGGGACAGGAATTGACCGGCGAGGTTGATTATTTGGTTTTCAGGACGTTGAGGCGGTTTTCGCGGTTAGGCACGCTGACAAAAATTGCGGCGCGGCCTCCGCAAGGTTAGGGAAACCGGCCAAAAGGCCGCTTTTCATGCGGATGGCGGACGCGGCGCTTTGCCTTGGCGCTACAAGACCTTTTAAACGCCGGGGGGGTTATGTTAAAAAAACTCGAAATTATTTGCTCCAAATGCCAAAAGCCTTATCGGGCAGGGAAAACCTTGTTTTACGCGGATGATTTCAAAAGTGCCGATTTTGGCGGGATCAAGTTGATTTGCCCGAGTTGCCTGTCCGAGTGGCGCAATTATTGGAATATTGACAAAGCGCATTTTTTTGAAAAGGCCGGCGCGTTGTACGTAAATATAAAACTTGCCAATGGCGATACCTATGAACAGCTTGACTGTACGGCGATGGACGATATTGTCGTGTTAAGCCGCGATGTACCGTTGCGGGCGCAAAACAAGCTTTATAAGATTTATAAAAAGTGGCATGGCGAAAAGATGAAAGATTGTTTAAAAAGCTGTGTTTTCAGTGAGTCTTTCATGCGCACGTCTTTTACCTGCGAGACTTTCGGCGGCAGCAAGTACGACGATGTCGCTTTTCGTTTCAACCGCGCGGGAATTTTGGAAACGGAATTGGAAATCCCGGAGATTATCAAAAAGCAAATTGCGGAAAAATGGAGCATTTACGAAATTGCCAGCATAGCGGCTGACGGCGATCGTAAAACATAGAGAGGGTTTTAATGTCATTTGTCAATGAAATAGGGCAGCGGCGCACTTTTGCCATTATTTCCCATCCGGACGCGGGAAAAACAACGCTTACGGAAAAACTTTTGCTTTACGGGGGCGCCATTCATTTGGCCGGGACGGTGAAAGCGCGCAAAAGCCAAAAATACGCAGTGTCCGATTGGATGGAAATTGAAAAACAGCGCGGAATATCAGTAGCATCCAGCGTCTTGCAGTTCAATTATAAAGGATATAAGGTAAATGTGCTTGATACGCCGGGGCATCAGGATTTCAGCGAAGATACTTACCGGACCCTGACGGCTGCCGACAGCGCGGTTATGCTGATTGACGCGGCCAAGGGGGTAGAGGGGCAGACGAGAAAACTTTTCCGGGTTTGCCGGCAAAGGAAAATACCGGTTTTCACTTTTATTAACAAGCTTGACCGTTATGGCCGCAATCCGTTTGAATTAATGGATGAAATAGAGAAAGTGCTCGGCATAAGGTCTTGTCCGCTCAACTGGCCGATCGGGGTGAACGGCAGGTATTGCGGCATCTATGATCGGCAAAAAAATTTCGCCGATGTTTTTGTCCATGACGGCAGTCACGGCGCAAAACAAATAGCAGCGGCGCGTTACGATCCAAAGGACGAGGCTTTCCGGGAAAAAGTGGGCGAAGAGGCGTTTTCGGCCCTTTGCGGCGACTTGGAACTGCTTGACGTTGCGGGCGATCCTTTTGCGCCGGAGAAGATAATGGCCGGCGAACTTACGCCCATGTTTTTTGGCAGCGCCATGACTAACTTTGGGGTGGAAGTTTTCCTGGAAGAATTTTTGCGCCTGTCGCCGCCGCCCAGTCCGCGGCCATTGAAAGACGGTACCCGGCGCGACCCTGACAATCCGCTTTTTTCCGCCTTTATTTTTAAAATCCAGGCCAATATGAATCCCGGGCATCGCGATCGTATAGCCTTTTTCCGTGTTTGTTCCGGTGTTTTCGCTAAAGGGATGACCGTTTGCCATGTGCAGGGGGGCAAAAACATACGCCTTAGCCAGCCGCAACAGTTTCTGGCGCAGGAGCGGGAGATCGTGGACAAAGCTTATCCGGGGGACATACTCGGCGTGTTTGATCCCGGCATATTCGCGATAGGCGACACCCTTTGCGATGAAAACGAAAATATAAGTTTTGAGGATTTTCCCGTTTTTCCGCCGGAACAATTCGCCCGCGTACAACCCAAAGAGACACTTAAACGCAAACAATTCGTAAAAGGGATAGAGCAGTTGGGGCAGGAAGGGGCAGTACAGATATTCAGGCAGCCGGCCGCAGCGTCGGATTATTATATAATAGGGGCGGTGGGCGCCCTGCAAATGGAAGTGCTCGCTTACAGGCTGCGCGGCGAATACGGAGTGGAGCTTATGATCACGGCTTTGTCTTACTCTATGGCCCGTTGGCTGCGGGGAGAAGAAAAATATCTCTCGAACATGAAAGGGCTTGACAACGGCATGCTGGTGCTGGACAAAAAGGGCGCCCCCGTCGTTTTAGTTAACAATGCCTGGAATTTAAATTGGCTGATTGAGCGCAATCCGGAGATAACATTTCTGGAAGCGCCGAACGCGTTGAAAGATGGCTGACGCTTTTTGGCTTTTGGACGTCAAGGTGGAGCCTTACACCATGGACGGGGCGGCGTACGCTTTAAGCCGCAACCTGCGAAACAAAAGGCCGGCTTTTGTCGCAATGGTCAATACGGAAATAATTATGCGCTGCCAAAAAGATCCAATGTTTAAAAGCATAATCAATTCCGCCGACTTTATTTTGCCGGATGGCACAGGCATTGTCTGGGCAGGCAGGCATTTGGGGCATAAGGTGCCTGAACGGGTTACCGGCTGTGATTTGATTGAGGAACTATTCAAATTGGCGGATCGGAATATGTACAGGATTTTTTTGCTTGGCGCCGCTCCCGGAGTGGCCGAGGCGGCAATTGAAAGCAGCAGGGCAAAATATCCCGGCGCCGTTTTCGCCGGCTGCCGCGATGGGTTTTTTCCTGAAAGCGAAACGCCCGGGATCATCGCGAGAATAAATCAGGCACAGGCGGACATATTGTTGGTGGCTCTCGGTTCGCCCAAACAGGAAAAGTGGATTTTCGCCAATCGCGCAAAATTGAACAGTACGGTTTTCTTAGGCGTCGGCGGTTCCTTCGACGTTATGGCGGGAAGGGTCGCCCGTGCGCCGCGTTTTATGCAAAAAGCCGGTTTGGAGTGGCTTTTTCGCCTTTATAAACAACCCGGCCGCTTTTGGCGCATGTTGGCCATACCCAAATTTATTTTTTGCGTTTTGTCAAAACGAAAAGGATTAGACAAAGGTTAACCGGTGTATTATAATATTTGGGGATTGTTTCTTTCCCACCGTAAGGAGCAAAGCCAATCTCATGCAATCTTTCATTGTAAAAGAAGGTTATGGCGTAATTGCTGTCTGTTTGGCCGCAGCCGCTATTTTAACGGCCTTTGTGTCGCCTTTGTGGGGAATGCCGTTTTTTGTGTTGTTTTCTTTTATGCTGTTTTTTTTCCGCAATCCCGCGCGCGTCCTGCCTAACGACGATAACGCTGTTTTCTCGCCGGCCGACGGCACGGTTATGGATGTCGCCGATTTTGCCGACCAAGAATATCTTGACGCCGAAGCGAAAAAAATAACGGTGTTCCTTTCCGTTTTTGACGTTCATGTGAACAGGAGCCCGGTCAGGGGGGAGATAAAGTATCAAAGTTATACCTGTGGGCGTTTCCGTCCAGCTTATAAAAGCATCGCTTCTTTTGAAAACGAGCGGCACGCCATTGGGATAGAAAATGAAAAAATCAAAATACTTGTTATACAAATAGCGGGAATATTGGCCCGCAGAATAGTGTCGTGGGTAACATTGGGCTGCGACTTGAAGCAAGGCCAAAGGTACGGCATGATAAAATTCGGCTCCAGCACAGAACTGGTAGTCCCCAAAAATGTCCGCGTCCTGGTGAAAAAGGGCGACAAAGTAAAAGGCGGCGTTACGGTGATTGGAAGGATAGACGATTGAAGGTTCCGCGTTCATTGATACCAAATGCTTTTACGTCGCTCAACCTGGCTTTTGGTATTTTATCTATAATCAAAGCAATTGAAAAAGATTATTTTTCCTCCGGCATACTGATCATGATGGCCGTGTTGGCGGACGCCTGCGATGGACGGGCGGCGCGCTATTTCGGCGTCAGCGGCGATTTCGGCAAGGAACTGGACTCGCTTTGCGACGTGGTGTCTTTCGGCGTGTCGCCGGCGATATTGATGCATCAAATGTATCTTTACGGCGCCAATGCGTTATATCTTTTTTTCGTAGTTGTTTATGCTGTCTGCGCGGCTCTGCGTTTAGCCAGGTTCAACGTGGACGCGGCTAATGTGCAGGGTTATTTTATGGGGCTGCCTTCGCCGGGCGCCGCCTGCTTTTTAGCTTCCGCCGCCATAGCCGGCATAGAGGCGTCTCCCGCCTGCGCGGCTGCCGGCCTCTTCGTTTCCGGCCTTTTGATGTACAGCAAAGTGCGTTATCCTGATTTCAAAGGCAAAGGCAACCCGATAAAGCCTCCGGCCGCTGTCTTGTGTTCGTTGTCGGCCGGGTATATATTATACTTGTCGCCAACCTTGGCAAGCATACCTTTTGCGCTCATTTTTGCCTTTCTTGCCGCAGGCGTAGTCAATTTTTTTTACGTGCGCTTTACCAGCGGCTATGACTGATTTGCCCGGTTTTTTGCCCGAGGCGCACGTAGTCGGTCTTTAAGCGGGAAAAAAGGAGTATTGATGTATGGTTATGCCTCTTGATTTTATTATGGCGCCTGTGCAGGCGTTTTTGCTTGCTATCGCTTTTTATTATTTGATAGTGTCTTTTTTCGGGTTTTATCGCGTCAAGGACAAGACGGTATTCCCTCCGCAGAAAAGATTTGCCGTAATTGTCGCCGCGCACAATGAGGAAAGGGTTATCGCGTCTTTGATCGAAAATCTGCGTATGCTCAATTATCCGGACAGTCTTTACGATATACATGTTGTGGCCGACAACTGCGACGATATGACCGCTCAAATCGCGCGGCAGCACAACGCGATCGTGCATGAGCGCCGCCATGACAGGGAAAAAGGCAAAGGTTACGCTTTGGAATGGATGTTTGCCCGGTTGTTCGCGGCCGGCAAGCATTATGATGCCGTAGCCGTTTTTGATGCGGACAACCTTGTGCACCCGATGTTTTTGCAGGAAATGAACAATTGCCTTTGCAAAGGGAAGAAAGTGATACAAGGGTATCTTGATTGCAAAAACCCCAATGACACTTGGGTATCGGCAACCTTTTCCATTGGCTTTTGGGTCGTTGACCACGCATGGCATTTAGCCAAGCATAATTTGGGTCTTTCCAGCGTGCTGGGGGGGACCGGCATGTGCATTTCAACGGATGTTTTGCGTGAGCACGGGTGGGGGGCGACTTGTCTTACCGAAGACATGGAATTTACCATGAAGGCTTTGTTGAAAGGCGTCCCTACGTACTGGGCGCATGACGCCATTGTGTACGACGAGAAGCCCCTGACTTTCAAACAGTCTTGGCATCAACGCAAACGCTGGGCGCAGGGCCACTTTGACGTTGCCGCCCGCTATGTTCCCCGGCTTTTTGCCAATGGTTTGAAACAACGCAATATACATATGTTTGACGGTATAATTCATCTTTTGCAGCCTTACTTTCTTTTGATTTCAACCGCATTTTTCCTTTGCAATATATTAAACGACAGCTATCCTCTTTACACCAATGTTTTCCGAAAATATCTGCCTTTGGAATTATGGGTGTTTATCTGCCTGTGGCAGTATATTTTGCCTTTGCTTGTTTTGTTTAAAGTCCGCGCCTCGCTGAAAACTTTTGGTTATTTTATTTTGTACCCGGTATTTATCTATTCATGGGTTCCGATAACGATACTTGGGTTCATCGACAGGAACAAGCGGGAATGGAGCCACACCATCCATACCAGGAACATAAGCTACCAGGAAATGGCCGCAGCGGAAAAGTTTGGCGGCTGTCAAGCCGGCGTGTCGGACATTTGTTCGGGAAAACCGCGTTCAAGCGGCTCTTATCACATTTATAACGAGGCGTAATGCAATTGAGAATATTATTGACCAATGACGATGGGATTGCGGCGGCAGGATTGCATGCCCTCTTTGTCGCGCTGAAAGAGGCCGGACACAATGTAACCGTCGCCGCCCCCGCTTTTGAAAATAGCGCCATAAGCCATGCGATCACCGTGCGCGATCCTATCTTTGTCGATGAATATGAAATTGGCGGCCATGGAAATATTGGCTGGTCGATAGGCGGGCATCCCGCCGACTGTGTAAAACTCGCTTTGGAGGTTTTGCTCTCCGAACCGCCGGAAATTGTTGTTTCCGGGATCAACAACGGGCCAAACACAGGGCTTGACACCATTTATTCGGGTACGGTAAGCGCCGCCATGGAAGCGTGCATGCATAACGTGCCGGCGATTGCGTTTTCGCTTGACAGCAAATCGCGCAAAGCCGACTATACAGTCGCGGCGGAAATCGCTTTAAATATCGTCGGCGAATATGGAAAATTTGCTTTGCCTGCCGGCACTATGCTGAACGTAAATATCCCCGCTGCCGGCAAAGAACATATAAAAGGCATGCGGGTAACTGAACTTGGCAATACCGCTTATGACAACGTCTTTTCTCCGCGCCGCGATCTGCGCGGGCGCACTTATTATTGGTTAGGCGGTTCCCTGACGGTAGATTCCAAGAGGGAAATTGATTTAAATAAGGATACGGAGGCAGTAAGCGACGGTTGGGTCACTTTGACGCCGTTAAAATATGATTTGACCGATTATGCGGCATTGGCCGCGATGAAGATAGCGGCGAAAGGCAAAAATATTTAACTTCTTTTTTGCCAAGCCGCTGTTTTATATGGTAGAATACTACCATAAGGCAACAAAGAATAGTGAGAGATTCGGCATTTGCATAAGGCTCGCGGTTGGTTTGGGCGAAATGCAATACAATGATGGCCTATCGGCATTTGTGCGTTTTGGAGGCATATACTTGATAAATATAGCGTTGATTGGCGGTAGCGGCCTTTATTTGCCGGTGATGCTGAAAAATATAGAAGAGTCCGCGATCGACACTCCTTACGGACAAGTTATTTACGCGCACGGCGAGATAAATAGCAAAAGAGCAGTTTTTATGGCCAGGCACAGTCGTGACCATAGCGTGCCGCCGCATATGGTCAATTATCGTGCCAATATTTGGGCCTTAAAAAAGCTCGGCGTCAAAGCGATAATTGCCAGCACGGCGGTAGGTTCTTTGAATGCGAAAATGAAGGTTGGGGACATAGTTGTCCCCGATCAGGTGCTTGATTTTACCAAAAACCGTATCTATACTTTCTTTGACGGCAAAGACAAAAGAGTAGCGCATATTGACCTTACGGAACCATACTGCCCCTTTTTGCGTAAAATGCTTTTGCGGTGCGCGCTAAAGGACAGCTTTGTGTGCCACGGCGGCGGCACTTATGTGTGTACTGAAGGCCCGCGTTTTGAAACGGGCGCGGAAATAAAAATGTATAAAATTTTAGGTGGCGATATTGTCGGTATGACCGGAGTGCCGGAGTTGGTCCTGGCGCGGGAGGCTCAAATGTGTTATGCCGCTTTTTCGCTTGTGACCAATATGGCCGCCGGAATATCCCCAAGCCCGCTCAGCCATAAAGAAGTGTTTGATTGCATGGAAAAATCCAAAGCGGCAATTGCGCTTTACATTGAAAGTGTCTTGGCGGCTTTGGCGGAATTTGACGAAGATTGTTCCTGTCGGCACGCCTTGGACGATTTCGGCGGGTTTGCTCCATGAATACCTTGCAGTGGCAGGGCGGCTCCCTTAAAATAATTGATCAGACCAAATTGCCGCATTCTCTTTCTTACATAGTGTGTTCTGATTATAAGCGAATAATCCAGGCTATCCGCAGGCTTGAAGTAAGGGGCGCGCCGGCAATC
>JAISLQ010000015.1 GCA_031290885.1 Acidaminococcales bacterium | reverse complement strand
GACAGAGCCCGCGCGTTGCATTGGCCGATATCCAAAACGATGCTTTGGATAGCCTCGCCAAAAATATTTTTGACGAAATCATTCAAAAAATCCAAAGCGCCGATGGTACGCCCTGCGATAACAAGGAACGGCTTAGACAATAATATCGTATCCTTTCCGGCAGCGAGAACATGCCTTATGCGGTTCTCGGATTAAAATCATACTATCTTTGCGGCCAATTTACCGCCCTGCTTTGCTCTAAAGTCTCGCCGAACTAAGGGTTCGCCTGCGTTTTGCGCTGCGCAAGACGGCAAATTATCTCGCAAATTTTGAGGAATGCCGTAAATTGAGAACAGTATTAAGATTGCGAATACGGACAAGCGCGGCGCCGGGTTTCGCCATGAGCGGGACAGGAGATATACCATGGAAAATGTCGCCTGTTCCGCTTCGCGATGCAAAACGCGCCAAGCCGACGTATTTTTTGCGTTCATAATCATGGGACAATAATATCCCAAAATAAAAATACCATAAATTTTTAAAAACCTAAGCTGATTGTCCGTGTGGTTTTGAGCGTCGCCGTCCCATTATAATTTATTATAATGGGACGGCGACGCTTTTTGCAAGGTTTTTCCAGGTAAATGCCGTGCCTGTTTATTGTTTGTATCCTAAAAATACTAAACCGAGATGGGAGCAGCGCAAGTCCTATTGCCCGAATTGTCTGGTTTTACCCATTATTTTGTATTTTTTATAAGTTGGCACAATTATTGCTTTTAAGTTTTATGCGCGGTATATGCCGATGGGCAAGTGGCGTCCGCATAAATGAATTCTCGTTCGATGGAGGGAAAAGAGTGGCGGAAATATTTACTAAAGAGCAAGCCATAGAATTTATAAAGCCTAATTCTACTTTGATGATAGGTGGTTTCGGCAATGTGGGAATACCTCGTCGGCTTGTAAGCAAAATCGCGGACATGCCATCCGAAATTTATGGGCTGACCTTAATTGTAAACGATCTTGGCACGCCGGGCGTAGGACTGGGGCGGCTTGTCAGCAATAAGCAAATTAAAAAAGCCATAGGTTCTTATTTTTCCTACAACCCCGATGCGGTAACGGCTTACCACAGAGGCGAACTGGATTTGAAACTTATGCCGCAGGGCAACATGGCCGAGGCCATAAGAGCCGGAGGGGCGGGTTTGGGCGGCTTTTACAGCCCGGTAGGCGTAGGTACGGAGTTGGAAGGCTCCGACAACAAGGTAATCAATGGGAAAGAATATACTTTTGTGGAAGCTTTGCGCGCTGATTTTGCCATGATACACGCGTACAAGGCAGATACGCTGGGCAACTTGGTTTACAACAAAGCGGCCGGCAATTTCAACCCTTTGATGGCGATGGCCGCTAAATTCACCATTGCGGAGGCGGAGGAAATAGTGGAAGCCGGGGCTTTGCCCCCGGCAGAAATTGCTACGCCGTTTGTTTATGTCAACGCTTTGGTAAAAGTAGAGAGGGGAGAATAAAATGCCAGGCGTAGGCGGCATGAAAATGTTAAGTGATCCGGTTAAGGCGCGCATAGCCCAAAGGGTCGCGCAGGAGCTGCCGGATAAGGCGGTAGTAAATCTCGGCGTGGGAATACCAACGCTTGTTACAGGATATGTGCCGAAAGACAAGACTATTTTTGTGCAATCGGAAAACGGGTTGCTGGGCGTGGGGCCGCTGGCGGATAAAAAAGAAGCCGATGTTGACCTCATTGACGCCAGCCGCAACAAAGTTACCTTAATCAACGGAGGCAGCATTTTTGACAGCGCCGCTTCTTTCGCCATGATCCGCGGCGGGCATCTGGACGTTGCCATCATAGGGGCGTTGGAGGTGAGCGAGAGAGGCGACTTGGCCAATTGGAGCGTTCCCTCCAAGGGAGTGTACGGAGTAGGCGGCGCCATGGATCTGGTATGTGGCTGCAAGAAAGTGATCGTGGCCATCCAGCATGTGGGCAAAGATGGCAAAAGCAAGATATTGCGGGAATGTACGCTGCCTTTGACGGCTGTAGGCGTCGTTGATACTGTGGTGACAGAATTTGCCGTCTTTAAATTTATAGGAAAAAAAATGTACCTTACGGAACATACGTCCGATATTGGCGTGGAAAAGCTGCGAACAATTACTGAAGGGCAGTTTGTTGTTTCCGGCGACATGAAGATAAGAAAAATTTAAATATTTTTAAGGAGGGGAAAAATTATGCCAACTATGAAAGAGAAATTGCTCAAGGTACAAAAGATCATCAACGGCGAGAAAGAGGATGAATTTAAGAACAAATGCTACGGGCAGTATCTGTCCGGCGACGTTACTTTTACTTTTGGCAGCGAAAGTTATACCATGACTTTTCTCAAAGGGGCGCTCATTGAAGTAATGGACGGCGTGAACCTGACAGGCATCGAAATGGGCGTTATCGGTCCGCAGGAAGGCTGGCAGGAGCTTTACGCGCACAAGAATTTTTCCCGCGCTATCGGCCCGATGCACGGCAAGCTGCGGCTGCAGGGCAATATGGTCAAATGCATGGGCAATCTCAATCCTTTGGGGTACATTGCCCGGGTATTGTGCGGCGTGGTTTAAAGCAAGAGAAAAATTAAGGAGGAAAACAACATGGCAATAACCGGTCATTATGTAAATATCGGAGGCATAAAGACATACTATGAAACAAACGGCGGCCCGCCCCCAAAATCCATCTTGTGCATTCATACGGCAGGCAGGGAAAACCGCCAGTACCACGGGCTTATGACGATATTGGAAAATAAATACCGGTTGGTGGCGCCGGATCTTCCGGCTCACGGCAAAAGCTGGCCGCTGGCCGGCAACAAGGCTATCGTCGATATAGAGGAATATTCGGCGTTCATTTGGGAGTTTGCCGAAACGCTGGGGATGCGGGACGCAGTGATCATGGGTTGCTCATTGGGAGGCAATGTTGTCTACAAACTGGCCATAGATTATCCGGTCAAGGCTATCATATCCCTGCAAGGGGCATCCTATACCCCTTCCATTTCCGAAGTTGCCAGGGCGCTGATGGACCACCCTCATGTCAGCCTGCAACATTCCCATATTGATTTCAGCGACAGCCTGATAGGCAAAGATACGGCAGACAAGGAACGTGAGTTTATTATATGGGGCGTGCGGCAGGAAATCTCTACGACCAAGAAGGCCGACTTGACCTTGTACAACGGGTTTGACGTAAGAGGCGAAATGGGCAAGGTAACCTGCCCTGTATTAGTGTTCAGAGGCGAGGACGACTGGATAGTGGATGCCAATTCTGTAAACTCGACAGTAGCCGCCCTGACGGGCGCCAAGAAAGTAACTTTCAGGACTTTTCCCGGTATAGGGCATTTTCCTGCGGTGGAAAGGCCGGAAGTGGTTGCCAAAGTGGTAGAAGAGTTCATGGATGCGCTTTGAGCGGAGGGGGAAATTTGCCGGAAAGGAGTGTTTCGTTTGTCGGAGATGTTGCTTTTTGAGCAAAAAGGGCGCGTGGCCATTATAACGCTGAACAGGCCCAATGCGATGAACGCCATGAACTTGGAAATACGCAAGGAGATGAAGGAACTACTGGAAAAAATCACCTTCGACGCCGGAATCGGCGCCGTAGTCTTGCAAGCCGAAGGCAAATCATTTTGCTCCGGCGGCGATATCGGCACTATGGGCGACAACGCGCCCGGCAGCGGGAGATTGCGGCTGAAATATCTGCATTATTTTATTCGCTCCCTGTCTTTGTGCGACAAACCGACTATCGCCGCAGTTAACGGCTACGCCGCCGGCGCGGGTTTTTCCCTGGCTCTGGCCTGCGATTTCAGGATTGCGGCGGATGACGCGAAATTCGTCGCTTCCTTTATGAATGTGGGCTTGGTGCCGGACAGCGGCGCCGCCTACTTTTTGCCGCGACTGGTCGGCCTGGCCAAAGCCAAAGAGATAATTTTTACGCCTTCGCCCATCAACGCGGAAAAAGCGCTGGAGCTTGGTTTGGCCAACAAGATAGTGCCGCTGGCCGAGCTTAGGCCGCAGTCCATAAAAATGGCGGAGGAACTGGCGAAAAAACCCGCTGCGGCCATAGCGCTGGCCAAGTTGATGCTAAACCGCAGCTTTGAGATGGATTTGGAGCAGGCGTTTGATTTTGAGGCCTTGGCGCAGGACATTTGTTTCCAGACGCCGGATCACCTCGAAGGTATCAATGCTTTTAAGCAAAAGAGAAAACCGGAGTTTAATCAATAGCCGGACAAAATATCCTGAAATAAAAAATTGGGGAAGGAGGACATTCTTGTGGAATTTAATGTTTCGTTTGTCGGTACCGGCTTATGGCATCTGTTGCAACTCTTAGTGCTCATCTATTTTTCCTGCAAGGGCAACAAAAGCAATCTTTATTGAACAAAGGCAAAGGATGGGACATTAGCCAAATTGAAGGAGGCGCAATATGGAAATAAGTGTTTTCAATTGTATTTTTTTCTCTTTCCTGATCGTATATCTCGGAGTTACTTTTTATGTCGGGCGCGGCGGCGTTTCCTTAAAAGACTTTTACGTCATGGACCAAGGCGCCTCGCCGTTTTTAATCGCCGGCACTTATGCCGCCACCTGGATCAGCGCCGTGGGCATGGTAGGGCTGACCGGCATGTCCTACAAAACCGGGCCGCTGACCGGCATACTGGACTGGGCGGCTACCATCGGTTTTGTTATGTCCACTTTCTGGATTGGGAACAAACTCCGGCGTACGCAACAGGTAACATTGGGCGATTTTTTCGGCGAGCGCTTTGACAGCCAGACTTTGCGCGCCGTCACGGCCCTTATTACCATCTTCGGCCTGGGCGCTTATTTCGTCGGCCAGATCATCGGCAGCGCCATAGTGACGGAGACCCTGCTGGGCATACCCTATTCTTATATGGTCGTGGTAATGGTGGTAGTGTTCATGGTTATCGCGCTGGGCGCCGGCGCAAAAAGCGTAACCATCACGGACACCATCATGATGCTTCTTATCGTGGTGGCGCTGGCCTATGTTTTTTCTCCCATGCTGATTTCTACGGTGGGCATAGATGCCTTCAGCAAGTTTGCGAAAGAAAAACCGGATTGGTTTACCTCCGGCGGCGGCGTGTACACGTGGGGAACCATCGTGGGCTGGCAGGTACTCTGGTCATTGGGCAACGCCGCCAACCCGTCAGCCATTACCCGCTGTTTCCTGGCCAAAAATTCCCGCACTTGGACGAAGGCCATGATTCTTGCCATGATGGCTACTTTTTCGGTAATTTGGCTGACGCACTTGGCGGCAAGCTCGGTTTACTTGGTGAACCCCAATCTCAGCAACCCCGGCGCGGCGCTGACTTGGGCGGCCATGAACGTAGTCAACCCGGTAGTGGGCGCCATAGCCATAGCCGGTTTGTTCGGGGCTTGCTTGTCTACGGCTTCCACGCAGATTTTGACCTTGTCTTTCAGCATTGCCCGCGACTTTTACGAGAAGATTTTTTATAAAGAAGCCAGCGATGCCCAGATATTGCGGGTAGCCAGAATCTGGATAATAGTTTTTTCCGTGCTGGGCGCGGCTATCGCCCTCTACGGCTCGTCGCTGATCGTTGTCATTGGCAACTTCGGTTCTTCCATTTTCACCTGTTCTTTCTTTGCCCCGCTTATTTTTGGCCTGAACTGGCGTAAAATGAACAAACGCGGCGCCATCTGGGCGATGATCGTAGGGGCGGCTATCAATACCGGCTTGCATTTCATTCCTTTGGCGATGGGCAAACCGTTTGGCTGGTCCGGCTGGCTGCCGTTAGGTCTCCATCCCACCATCTGGGCGGCGATAGCCTCCATCCTGACGGCATATTTTGCCAGCTTTGGCGGCGAGAACACTTCAAAAGCGCTGGCAGTGTACGACACTTGCAACCATGTATCGGACGAGGAGAAGGCTTCCAACATACAAAGCGGCAGTTTGACGCCTTATATTATTGCCTTGGTTGTATACACTATAGTACAGACGTCGCTGGTTTTGTGGTTTGCAAGCAAAGTTGCCTGAGTGTTTGCTTCTTTAAATTTACAAAGGGGGTTACATTATGAAAATAACCAAGATAGAAGCCATACCTTTGAAGCTGCCGCTCGTGGAGCCCTTGCATTGGGTCAGCGGTTACATGACACATGCGGAGCATCTTCTGATCCGCATCCAGACAGACGAAGGGATCGAAGGCATAACGGAAGGGGTTCCGCGCCCCGGCATCTACGGAGAAACGCAAGTTTCTATACATCATATTATCAATAATGTTTTCGGGCCCATGCTGACAGGGCTGGATCCTTTCGATACGGACAAGATTTGGGCGAAAATGAACACGGTATTTTGGAACCCTACCGCCAAAGGTTGTCTCGACGTAGGCCTTTACGACATTATGGGCAAGAAAACAGGGCTGCCTTGCCACAAACTGCTGGGCGGCTGGACAGACAAGGTGCGCGTTAGCTGGATGGTAGCACTAAAGAGTATGGAAGAGATGGTTAAAGAGGCGGAGAGAAGTTACGCCGCCGGGTACCGTTACTTCAAGCTCAAAGGCGGCATAGACCCGGATTTTGACATTCAGATGGTAAAGAATATCAAAAAAGTGCTGGGTCCGGACGCCAAACTGTACATCGACGGGAACATGGGCTACAAATATTTGGATATCCTGAAAGTCGCCAAGGCGCTGGAAGGCGATTTGGTCTGGCTGGAAGAACCCATGCTTTGCTCGGACAGCCAAGGGCGCAAGAAGCTTTCGGAACACATCGATATACCGCTGATGGGCGACGAAAGCCTGTTCAGCCTTAGCGACGCCGCGCGGGAAATCGCTTTGGGCGCTTTGGACATTGTCATGGTGAAGATACCCAGGACAGGTTACACCATCGGGAAAAAATTTGTGGCTTTGGCCGAGGCTTATAACAAGCCCATGTTGATGGGCACCCAGGCGGAAACAACGCTGGGCACTGTGTCTTGCCTCCACTTTGTGGCGGCGCACAAGCAATTCAGTTTGGTCAATGAGCTGTCTTATTTCAATTCCATTCAGGGCAGCCTGCTGAATGAAGAAATAAAGGTGACGGATGGTTGCATGACTGTGCCCAATGGACCGGGGCTGGGCGTTACGCTGGACGAAGAAAAGGTGAGATATTTCAGCGATCTGGCCAAAAAATGACGGGGCGCGGCTGAAGCGGGGGATGCAATCTTCTTGCTTTGGCGTTAAATTGAAACGCCTTTTCGGGGACGGACATTCTGCGGGAAGCGATGTTCCCGCAGAATGAAATCTCCTCCCATCGCTTTTCGCGCCGTGTCGCCGACGCCGGAATACTTATCTGGAAATCCTGTCAGTTCGGCTGAGGCAAATACGCTTTAACCCAAAATTTTTTTTGGAGGTAACCGCTCAATGAAAGGAAACCATGACAAAGAAATGAGCCTGAAAGATGCCGTCGGCAAGTTCTTATCCGATGGCGGGAGTTTTTCTTTCGGCGGCATCGGGGCCAGAGAGCCTGTGGCCGTGGCACATGAAATAATCAGGCAGAAAAAGAAAGACCTCACTTTTATAACCGCGACTACGCTGGATTCTTCCAACATACTCTTAGGCGCTGGCTGTATCAAACGCCTGGAAATGGCCTACAGTTGGATAGGTGTCGTGGGCAGCGGGCTGAACCTGCGCCGCGCCGTGGAAAAAGGAATCCCGCGCAAGGTGGAGGTGGTGGATTATTCAAATTTCGCCGCTAGCTGCCGCTTTTTGGCCGGCGCCATGAATATCCCCTATATGCCGCTGCGCTCCCTCCTGGGGTCCGACATACCAAAATACAACAAGGACATTATAATAACAAACGATCCTTATTCCGGCGACAAACTGGCCCTGGTGCCGGCCGCCAACCCGGATGTCGCCTTTATCCATGTACAAAAGGCCGATGTGCTTGGCAACTGTCAAATTTGGGGCATATTGGCCAACGATGTAAATATCGCCCGCGCCGCCAAACGCTTGGTGATTACTTGCGAAGAAATCGTGCCCACCTCAGAAATCCGCAAAAATCCTAACGCTACGGCCATTCCCTGTTACTGCGTGGATGCCGTGGCCAAAGTTCCTTTTGGCAGCCATCCCCTGTTTGTGGCGGGCTGTTACTGGAGCGATATACCCTTCAGGCGCAATTTCATGATGGATGACAGCACTCAGGAAGGCTTTGAAAAATGGCTGGATGAATGGGTATATGGGGTAAAAGATTTCAACGAATATTTGGGCAAAATTGGCCGGGATCGACTGCAAAAATTGGTCGAGATGGAACTGGACAATTATAAAATACCGGAATTGAGGTGACGGTTTTGATGGCTGATTATAAATATTCCACCGCCGAATTGATGGCGGTAACTTGTTCTTACGAATTGAAAGATCAGGAACTTGTCTTTGTCGGCGTGGGCATACCCATGATGGCCGGTCTTTTGGCCAACAAGACGCACGCCCGGAATATGATAATTGTTTATGAGGGCGGCGGCATGGGAGCGATTTCCAGGCGGCTGGCTTTTACCATTTCCGACAATTCCACGACGGACAACGCCCTTTCGGCTGGAGAAATGTGGCGGGTTTTTGCCGACACCCAGCGCGGCTTGGTGGATACCGGCGTACTGGGCGGCGCGCAGATAGATAAATACGGCAATCTCAACACTACGGCGATCATCGGCGACAAGACTTACCAAGAACCGGCAACCAGATTGCCGGGCAGCGGGGGCGGCAATGATATCGCTTCTTTATGCGGCAAAACTATTATCGTCATGCGCCTGGGCAAGAGCCGCTTTGTTTCTAAAGTGGACTACATTACATCTACCGGTTATGTCGCGGGCGGCGATTCCAGGGAGAAAAGCGGCCTGAAATGGGGCGGGCCTTGCTGCGTTGTAACGGATAAATGTGTGTTGCGGTTTGACAAAACCAGCCGGGAAATGTACTTGGACGCAGTTTATCCGGGCGTAACCGTGGAAGAGGTCAAGGACAATGTGCAGTGGGATCTGAAAACAGCGGACAATATCATACAAATCCCGCCGCCTCCTATGGACTATCTGGAAAAAATACGCAAGATGGATCCTAACGGCATTATTCTGGGAGGAAAAACTATCACGCAGAAGGAAAGTTTTGATGATTTTTATCATAAAATGAAAAAATCCTATCAAGAAACCGATATATTCTTGTAATATTTTCCGGCGGTATAATTTTGCGTTCTAAGCGGCATGTTTTGCCGCCCGCGCCTTTGCGCCGTTTTAAGAAAGGGGAGCGCGAGACGGTGGCGGCAGGAAAGAAGGGATTGTATGGCAGAGCAAGTGATTTTAGTTGAAAAGATAGGAGCGGTCGGGCTCATCACCATCAACCGTCCGAAAGTGCGCAACGCCCTGGACAAGGAGGCGTGGGCGCAGCTGGCGGAAGCGTTCCGGGCCTTGGACAGAGACGGC
>JAISLQ010000014.1 GCA_031290885.1 Acidaminococcales bacterium | reverse complement strand
TATTTTATTACGGTTTTTGGGGACAAAAAATTAGGGCAACATTTACTTTTGCCCCCCCCCCCCCCCCCCCGATAAAACTTTGCGCAGGTCATGCGGCGCAACTTGCGGCAGACGTTGGCAAGGGGATTTGCTCGCGAAGTTGTAACTTTTGCTGCAATAAAAATATGGAAACAGGCGCGGCAGGCAACCGCGCCTGTTTCCATATTCACGTCTAAGCTACGACAAGAGGGACAACCGGTTTGACGATGTTGAACAATGGACTTCGCGTCCGACGTCAAAAACAGTCAGCCGCCCTCTTGTCGCGGCGTTCGGTTGAAGCAAGTTTTGCCGGGTTTTTATGAACGGGCAAGTTTTTCTTTTGCAATGCGTCATAACGCAGCATAACAACCAATCATGATCAAACGTGAGGTTTGCGGCGGACAAGGCGCGAGCATGGATTGGATGGCAACAAAAGAGGTTGGATGATTATGGGGCATAAAAGCCCGTTGAGCGCAAGCAGATTGTTATTTTTCAACAGCTTGCAAGCAAACTAATTTGCTGTTTAGCTTATCCATCCCCCTATGAAAATCATGCCGGTTTCACATTAAAAAGAAAAAGATCAATTTTTTCCGTCAGTCAATCAGCGCGGACAAAATAAAATTCCTCCATTCCCCTGCCTTGGTGTCGTATGCGCCAAAGATGGAGGCAAACTCCCAGTAAGCCCAGGCAAAACCCTGTTGCTCTGCCTGCCGCCTGACCGCCGCCGTCCATGCCTTGCGCATGTGCGGCGGCGCTTTTTCATTGGCGCCAAACTCTCCCAGCAGCACAGGCAGTCCGCGCTCCTTAGCATATTGACTGACAAGCGAAAATGAATTTTTAATATATTCCAATTCAGCGTCCGTACCCAGCCAGCCAACGCTTTCGCTTTTGTCCATGCCCAAGGCTTCTTGTTTTTGCAAGGTGAATTCTATCGGCGCATAGTAGTGGAAAGTCAAAATCAAATTGCGCGCGGGCGGCAAAATCAGCCTGCTTAATCCTGCAATGGAGTTGAACTCGTCCGCCCCGACTACTATGTGCCGTTCAGGATTGCTGGCGCGGATAATGGCGACGGCATCCGCCAGGTAGTCATTCCATAGAGAACCGGACAGTTGGCCGTGCGGCTCGTTCAGCGCCTCAAAGATGAGCGCGGCGGGATAGTCCCTGTACCTATCCGCCAATTGCCGCCATATAGCAAGAAAGCGGGCATGGTGCCGATACGGTTCGTCCATTATTTCCACAAAATGGTGCAGGTCGAGAATGACATACAGACCTGCCCTGAGAGCGTACTTAATATGCCGGTCGATTTTGCGCATAAACGCGGCGTCAAGTTTATAATCAGGCGGCGCGCCGGTATAGTCGGAGAAGCGCGCCGGCAGGCGCACCAAGCCAAAACCGGCTTGCCGGATCAGCGCGAAGTAGCTATTTTTTAATTTAACGTCCCACGGTCGGCCGCGCGGCGCGTCCAGCGCGTTGCCGATGCTTATTCCCCGGTGAAAAGGCGGCACTTGCCCTTTTTCGGCGCAACAGCCCGGCACGGCGCGCAAAAACAGCAAACACACCGCCAGCAAGCTCCCAACATACAGGCTTAATTTCATTATAGCCGATCAGTTTCGGTTTGCGCCGCGTCATCGGCGCAAAAGGTAAAAAACGCGCTGTCAAGCAGACTGGGCGATAAAAAGAGAAACACATGGTCAAAGTCGCCCCCGGCAACAAAATCCCCTATTTCGCCTTCATACCATCTGGGGTCGATCAGCCAAACCTCCGAGCAGAGCAAGGACAAGAACGCGGCCACCGGCGGCGCGAAAGAATCTTTGACAAAGAGCAGTTTGGAGCCGTCGCGATTGTTCTTGTTGACGATATGCGCCAGTCCGGGATTGCCGTACAGATAGGTAAAGTATTTGTCGCCATTGTCAAAAAAATCAGCATGGCCATGATCGAGCGGCGCCAAAAGCGCGGTTTCAAACCGGCCGCTCAAGGCTTTGTCAGCGTTGTCCATGTCGGAGCGCCAGGTATAAACATAGTCGGTCTTAAACTTGGGATATATAACCGTAAAGTCGTCCGCGCCCATGTAAGCAAGCCCCGTTTTGCGCCCCATAGAACCCAGATAATGTTTTTTGTAGGTGATGAAATTGTAATTATTTTTATCAAGATAAAAGTCATCGGCAGAAAAACCATGGTTTTGCCGCAGGAATTTGGCCAGCTCGGTGTAAGCCCAGAAAGCTGTTTCTATCTGCCAGTGGTGGTCGGTCTTGAAAAAGAGCGCGGACTTGTCCGACCCGGCGCTGTCCAGCCGATCGCGCAAGTCAAAATAGTCGATGCCGTTTTTACGCAAACCGTCAAGGAACAGATCCGCCCTTTCGTTGATGTAGGTATTAGGCAGCCCGCGCTCAAAAGTGGTATACCCTTTCACGACTCTATCCAGCGCCAAGACGACCGTGAAGTTTGTTTTGCCGGGAAGCAGGCTTTTTAGTTTGACGGTTCTATCCAGAACTTTTTTGTCAAGCCAAACTTCCCTTTGAAACCAGATAAAATGACCGAAGCCGGCGGTATCTTTAGCTACTTCAAAGTTGTTTTCCTCATTTTTGTCCAAGACGCGCTGGACAAAGCCGTGCAAAGTGACAAAGGCATTGCGCCCGCGAACATTTTCGTTGATTTCATAGTTTAGTTTTTCCACGCGTTCTTTCAGGCCGGCAACGGCGGAGTCCGCCAATTGCCGGGCAAAACCATCGCGGATGAGCGGCAGGGCAAACCGCGCGTTGAGCAGGGCAAACCCAAGGTAGGCCAGCCCGGCAATCAGGGCGGCGGCACTTTTCATCCGCAAAAACTGTTTCATAAGTAGCGCCTCCGGAAAGATTTTTAAAATCTGAAGTATATGAAAGGGTTGTAGGCGCCTTTGACCAGATAGGTCAAGGACAGCAGGAATATACCCAGAATCAGCGCCGGATAAGTGCCCATAGCCAGTTTGCCCGCCCAGCCATAGTTGCCGTTTACCAGCATATAATTGAAGCGGCGGGAGACCGGCAGACAAAATAGTATGGCCGCGAGGTAAACAACCAAGTTTTCTTTGACAAACATCCAAGTGAAGTCGCTCCAAAATCCGGCAAAGCCAAACATCCCGGCGTAGTAGACGCTTGCGGCGGGCAGATTGTCCGATCGGAACAGGGCAAAGGAGATGATGATGACTAAAATGAGGTACAAATGCTTGGCGCGGGACAGACGCATCTTTTCAAAAGAAAAGAGTTTTTCGCCAACCATGCAGACAAATTGCAAAATGCCCCACATGACGAAGGTCCATTCCGCGCCATGCCACAGTCCGGTCAGCAGCCAGACCACAAAGAGATTGCGCACCAACAGGTCGAGATTGCCGACGCGCGAGCCGCCCAGCGGGAAATATACATAGTCCCGGAACCATTGGCCAAGGGTCATGTGCCAGCGCCGCCAGAATTCGGTAACAGATTTTGCGCAATAAGGATAATCAAAATTCTCCGGCAGAACAAAGCCAAAAAGCAGCCCCAACCCTATCGCCATGTCCGAATAGGCGGAAAAGTCAAAGTAAATCTGGAGTGTGTAGCTGGCCGCGCCCAGCCAGGACAGGGAGGCGGGCAGGCTGCCGAAAGCGGCCATTTCATAAATGCGGTCCGCGACAATCGCCATGTTGTTGGCGATCAGCACCTTTTTGCCCAGACCGGTAACAAAGCGGCAAAACCCTATGGAAAACTTGTGCCAAGTAGTCTTGCGGTAGAGTATCTGGTCTTCAATGACGTTATACGTAACAATTGGCCCGGCGATCAGTTGCGGGAAGAAGGCTATATACATGCCAAGGTAAATAGGGTTGCGCTGCGCCGCTACCCGCCCACGATAGATATCTATGATGTAGGACATGGCCTGAAAGGTATAAAAGGATATGCCGATAGGCAAGGCGACCAACGGCACAAGCGTTTCCAAGTAGCCGCTCGGGTCAATATTTACCAGTAAAAAATGAGTGTACTTAAAATAAAATAGCGCGGCAAGGTTGGCGGCAATGCCGAAAAACAGAAATCTCTTCTTTGTTGCCGCCTTGCCGGAACAGGCAATCAGCAGACCAAAAACATAGTTGGCGGCAATGCTGAAAAGCATGATCAAGGCATAGACAGGCTCGCCCCAGGAATAAAAGAACATGCTGGCCAAAAAAAGGGCGGTGTTCTGTAAGAAACGCGAAAAAGAAAGGACGTAGTAAATGCCCAGAATAGCAGGCAAGAAATAAAGAATAAATACTATGCTGGAAAAAAGAATACTATCCCCTCCCCGCCAGTGAATTGTGCCGGGCGTTCAAGCGCCGCCCATAGGCGTAAAACCCCAGCATTAGGATAAATAGGCCAGCCAAAGCCCATCGCATGGCGCGGTAGGATGATTCTTGCAGCCACCAGACGGACATGTCATACCCGGCCACCGCCTGTGCGGGCATGAGCGTAAACTCATTTCCCCATACATTAGGCCCGATTATGCTGACGTATTTGTAGGCGGTATTGCCGATGCGGTCTTTGGCGACGATGGTTACTCTTCCCGGCCGGGCGGAGTCGGTTACGACCAGCCGTCCGTCCGGGCTTATGGTTACCCCGGCATAGTCCGCCGCCAAGGCAAACTCCGCGCCGGCCATGGCCGGCGGCTTGTAGAAGGCGATGCTTTCCGCGCCGGCGATTGGGCGCGGCACGGCATCGTCCCCTTCCAAGACGTTTTGCGCCCGGCCGGGCGCAACGCCGCGTTTATACGCTTGCGCCCGGTTTAGCGTAAAGCCGCCAAATTCCGCTTCTATCCGCTCATTTTTTAATACAAAAAACATAATGTTCCAGGTGATGAAAAAATCAATGGGGAAATGCTTGCCCGCATAGCTCAAAGAACTAAATGGGATGGTGAGGATGCCTGCCTCGCCCGGCGAAAATTCAAACATGCCGTTAAGCGGCAGGATGCTTGTCGGCTGTTGGCCAACCGAGCCTTGCCACAAAGCGGGCTGGCCGTTGTCCACGGTCAGGGAGACCAGCGGGCTGTTTCTTACGGCAAAGTTCAGCCGCAGAACGGCGGAACCGGTGTTTTTGATGGCCAAAGACAAAGAATCATAGGCGCGCCAGTCATTGACAAGATAGTTGGAATTGGCGAAAACCACTTGCCCGGCGGACGCGTCCAGCCCGGCGGCATTTGCGGACAGGCGGTAATGGCCGGGGGCGGTTTCGCTAATTTGCGCATCGCTTATCATGCCGGGGTCTAAAGAAATCACGCGGCTTTCGTCTTGGCCGGAAAAGGCCAGCGGCGCGGCATCGGCCAAGGGACAACGCCAGCAAAGCAAGGCGGCGGCTATCAGGCTACAAGTTAGAAACTTCGCTGAACTCATTAAACTCATAGGCGATCACCTCCCGGTCAACGGGCTGGGGAACTGTCTCGCTATCCTTCAGCCATGCTTTCAGTATGTCCGCAAAGCCCGGCAGTCCGGCAAATTCCTTGAAGTTGTCGATATGGTAAATGGGCAGCCCGGCGGGATTGTTTTTGCTGAAAGAACACTCCATGCGGATCTTGCCGGCAAGCGGTATGGTCAGTTTCGCCGGCGTGCTGCCCGCAATCTCCGCCAGCAAATAGGCGTAGTTGAAATTCAGCATGCGCAGGGACGGGCCTTCCACGGGCTTCAAAACGACATTAAGCGGTATCCTCGGCAGCTTGCGGTTCAAAAACTCCTGCCGAGGGAATCTTTCCCTGATGTTATCAACAAAATCAGCGCACAGGCTGGTGGCCGGCGACAATTCCGCCGGCAGGGTGGGTATGCGGTCAAAGACAATGCTGTAAAGGGCGTTTTGGTTGGCAAAATCCAGCGCCCGGGTGATGCGGGCGGCATATTTATAGCCCTTCCCAGTTTTGACTACATTTACGATCTGAAATTTCACCCGGCTTTCATAGCGCTCTGTCCGCAAAACCGCGTCCAGTTCAAGGTCATCCGGTATGTAATGCGGAAAGTCCAGCAGCAAGGAAAACCCATTTTCCGAAATATCGGCAGTCTTGGCCTGCATATTTTGACCGGCCCACGACAGCTCACAGTCAATGGCGGCAAAATAACGCTCGCTGGTGCGCTTGATCTCTCTTCCCAGCATGAAGAATACCGCCATAGAAGTCGTGTAAAAATTGACCAGCAGCCAAAACAATATGACAATGTAAGAGGTGCTGCCGGTCACAAACATGTCGCGCAGGCAGCTTGCTATGCCAACCAAACTCAGTAGCGAAAAGATGATATGCGGTATGGCGTGTTTGCGTTGATAGCTGCGGTTGCTCTCTCTGCCGCCGTCTTTTCTGGTTACGGAAAAAGTTTTTTGCCTGATGCCGAAGGTTTCCAGAAAAAGCGCGGGCAGAAGGGACGGGAACAAAATTGTTTCGTAAATTATCGACCAGCGGGAATTTCTGATGTTGCCGGAAAGTTTTTTTAAGGTATAGTCTTGCAGTACATAGGCGGGCACCGCGAAAACCATTACTTCCCAGAAGGAGCATTTGAGGGCGGGGACAGAAAAGACAGCCAGCGCGATGGGCGAGATGATATAGGCCAGACGGCGCAGCGACGAGTACCAGTAAGAAAAAGCCGTCCAGTACGAAATCCTTTGCTCCAAGGTAAGGCCGCTGATAAAGAGGAATTTAAGTTTGTATAATGTCTGTATGCAGCCGCGCGCCCAGCGCTTTCTCTGGTTGATCAGACTTTTCAAGTCGCCGGGGGCAAGGCCGGAGGCCACAATTTCCGGGATGGCATAGGACAGGTAGCCGTTTCTTTGAATCATCAGCCCTGTGGCAAAATCTTCCGTGATAACGCCGGTAAAATAGCCGCCCGCCGCTTGAAGGGCTTCACGGGACAAGACCGTGTTAGATCCGGCATATATGACAGAGTTGGTCTTGTTGCGGGCAGTCTGCACATCGCGGAAGAAATAGTCCTGCTCATCCGGGATTTTCGCTTCGGAATAAAGGTTATACTGGAAAAGGTCGGGATTATAAAAACATTGCGGAGTCTGGACAAAGCCCACTTTTTTGGCGGGCAGCCCCTTAGCCTGCCGTTCGGCCGCCTCTTGGGGCGAAACGTAAAAATACGGCACCGTGACGGTCAAAAAGTTGTGCATGGGAATCATGTCGGCGTCAAAATTGGCAATCAGCGGCGATGTTGAATGAAGCAGCGCGTTGTTGTAGTTGCCCGCTTTGGCGTCTTTATTGTCGGCGCGGGTGAGGTGGCGCACCCCCATAGCCGCGCACAGCGCCTTTATCTCCTCGCGCCGCTTGTCGTCGCATACATAGATGTGGACTTTCTTTTTATCTATGTAGTCCATGTTCAGGCAGCCGTTGATGGTTTTGCGCAGGAGTTCCGGCGGCTCATTGTAGGTAGCGATGAAAACATCCACCTCGGGATACCATTCGGCGGGCGGGCTGGGCTTTTCAGGCACAAAAATATTTGACAAGCTTCTATAATGCTCAAATACTTCCAATGTGCCGAAAAGCTCCATAGACACAAGATATACTCCCAACAATGCGGCGGCAATCCCGTCAGACCAACTTGGCACGGTAAAGATAATGCGCCAAGCCATATATATTGTCGACACAATCATCGTAACAATAAACAACCCACGGTATTTTTCGAATTTCGGCGTTTCTTTCTTGTCCATGTTAATCTCCTCTTGACATGTTTATACCTCTTGAAAAAACAAAACTACAAACTTTTGGTTAACAATAAAACAGCAGAATAGCCTTTGTATCTTGTCGCAGGCTCACCCAAGCTGGAAACGCCGTCCTTCATCCAAAAACAGCGCAGGTCAAAGGACAAGTTGAGCGAAGAATTGATACGGCGGTCGTAACCAATGCCAACGGTATATTTCCGGCGGCCCATGACTTGTGTGTAATAACTCTGCGGATTGCCGTAAGAGTCGTAAAAGCCGCGGATGCCGCCAAAGCGCGAGCCGCTTGTCCGCATGACATCAAAGGCGGCCCGCAGCGTCCGGTCGCGGCCCAGGTGCTTGCTCCACATGATGCCGTAAAAATCAGTGCGGGAAGCGTCAGAAAGGGCAAAGGAAGCATTGTCCTTGCTCTGCGTCTGCGGCCAATAATACAGCATCAATTCTTGGTCGGCGGCAATTTTGCGGTTGAAAGTGATTTTGTATTTCCAAGCGTTTTTAGTATTGTAAGAGAACCCATTTCTGAACATGCTGGTTTTGTAACTTGTGCTGTATATTTCAGCGACAAGCTGCCATTTTTCCTCGGCGTGCTGATAGCGCAGGAAATTGTTCCACTCCCGGCCCGGTTTTGTGGCATCATTGGTTATGTCCCTGGTCTGGTCGAAGTAGCGGCTGAAATTATAGCTTGTGCCATAAGTCCATTTGTCATATTTATAAGGCAGCCAGTTGATTTGCAGTCCCGGCTGGTATTGCCAGCCGCCGCCATAAGACTCCAGCTCAACCAAGTCGCCGGGCATCCGGGCATTGCTTTGGTAAGTTCCTAAGGCGTTTTTGCCTGTCGGCAGATTGAGCCCGAAGGAATATTCCAGATAAAACTTTTTGTTAATATTCTGGCGCATGCCCAGATACAGGTATATATCGGTCATGCCGGCAACCGATCCGCTGCCGTAGGAGTTCTGCGCTCTGCCCAGCGCGTAATTAGTGGCTACGCCTAAAGAGAGATTTTTCCAGGCGCTCCAGATGCCCAGCGGGAGCAGAAACTGTTGTCCGCTGCTGCCATTTTGCCCGCGCCAGTTATAATATTTTATTCCGGTGGGAAAGCCGCTATAGACGGGCGGATTTTGCACACGGTAAAAAAATGATTCCCGTTCTTTGATGGCTCCGGCATGTCTTTCCTTGGCCTCGGCTAAATATTGGGCATAGCCGGCCTCGGCCTCGCGCGCCCATCGTATTGTTTCTTCGGCCTGGCTGCAGGCTATTTGCGCGGCAACTGCTTTTTCGCTCTTTTCCGTTACAAGCGCCGTCAGTTGCAGATGGCTTTCTTCAAACGCACGGAGATGTTGCGCCGCGAGATCGGCTTCTTCCCTCGCCTGCCGGAGCCTGCCCCATTGCAAAAAATGCTCCTCCGGCGCGCCGGGCGGATTGCCGCCGGTGCGATAAGACTGTTCGGCCAGCTCCTGCAAATATGCTTCGCGTTCATTTAATTCTTGCGTGATCTTGCCAAGCCGCTCATGCGCCCGTGCCAGCTCCGCCAAGAGCTTTTCCCCTTCGGCGGCATCACCTTCATAGCGCTTTTGCGCCAAGGACAACTCTTCCTTCGCCGCGGCGCTCTGAACTTGCGCCGCCGTCAAAGCCTCCGTAGCTTTTATCAGTTGGCTCTTTGCCGCTGCGTGCAATTCGCCGGCCTTCTCCACCTCGGACAAAGCAGTTTCTGCCTGCGTGGACAGATGCGCGCGGTAGCTTTCTGCTTCCTGCCGCTGTTCGCCGGCCCGGTAATCATTCTTGGCGTTGGCAATAACTTGCTTGGCTTCAGACGGAGCGGAAATGGCGGTATCGGCATATGCCAAGATCGGCAGACGCGCAACAAGCAGATACAAGAAGAGGGGCAGTATGCCGCTGCCGCGCCGCAATGATGCCTTTTTCCTCACAGGTGCCTCCTCCAAAACAAAATATCGTAAATTGCGCGACCGATGGCTTAGACCTTGTTTTTCACGGCATTCAGCCAGACTTGATAGCCGTTGGCATTTAAGTGTATGCCGTCATTTGTATAGGAAAGATCTAACTGGCCGTCTTTGAGAAAAAGCGGATATAAATCAATTACCGTTATATTGTCCGCCGCATTGGCCATATTTCTGATGCGCTCGTTAAACGCGGCGACCACTTCATTATTTATGGACACTTTCAGCAAATAGTTATTTATGGGCAGCAATGTTTGCAGATAAAGTTTGCAGCGCGGCAGTTTAGTCCGCAAAATGGCGACAATTTGCTCATATTGTTTTTGCGTCGCCTGGGGTTGCGCATAAACGCAAAGGTCGTTTATGCCAATAAGCAGAAAAATACTGGCAGGCTGCAAGGCGACAATATTGTCCAGCCTATTCAGAACGCCGTAAGCCGTATCCCCGGCTATGCCGCGATTGACGATGTTTGCCCGTTTGCCCGTCAGCAGCTCTGGCCATTCCGCAAAATCGGTAAGGCTGTCGCCGAGAAAAACCACGGTATTTTTGCGTTTTTCGGTATTTTGCGCCATAAATTCAAACAAAGAAACTTTATCCTTGTAATAAGGCATGTAAACGGCATATTCGCCTGGCGTGCCGGGTGGAGCGGCGGCAGGCTCCGATTTGGCACAGCCGGGCAGCATTGGCAAGAGCGCCAAGCACAAGAAAAAGCCTATTGCGAAAATCCTTTTCACTTTCTACCTCGCAACAATAATAATCAATAAAACTGCTCCGCGACAAGACTACGGAACCTTGGAGTTAATGGCGCGCCCCAATGCGCGCAACTTTAGGCACAAAAAGACTCCGGCTTTAAAAAACGAGTTTTGCAATGCAATAAAAGGACAAAACGACATGAACTGACAATTGGAGAATGGGAAGGGCTGGAAAGCTTGATGCCGCCGAAAGCCGCAAGCAAGGGCGGCCGACATCCCCGGAGCTTCAAAACCCGTCCGATGACATGCGGAAGAAGATCAAAGGAACCAAAGCAAGCTTCATTTCCGGGGAACGGGAAAACAATCCGGCGCAGCGGCGCAAGTTGCTGCCAGAGGCTGTCTTTGGGCGGTTTGTGGGCCCAAGTCAACAGAAGTGAAAAACTGTTGACCGAAATCGAAGTTGATAGGCAGCACACAGGCGGTAAATTGCTATTTCCATTTTTGCCGCGTTATAGATCAAATAAAAGAACGGGCGCGGGAAACCCCGCGCCGCGTGGCAAAGAAAAATTGCCGGGTCAACAGTTTTTCACTTCTGTTGACCCGGCGGTTGTGTTAAAATGAACATTGTTCGCAACGCGCAAAAAACTGGCGCATCGTAAATGTTGACATTCATAATGTCAACATTGTTTTTCCTTATTCATAATGTTAACAATGTTTTTCCTTTAAGTCAATAATTTTGGAAGAAAGGGGTGGCTTGGCATGTCGGCGGCAACCGATCCTGTCAGGAAAAAAAGCGATATTAAAAAAATGGCCGCTTGCTTAATGAACCAAGGCCAGCTTCCTTCCCGGGGAACGGGAAAATATCCGGCGCAGCGGTGCAAGCTGCTGTCGGAGGCTGTCTTTGGGCGGTTTGTGGGACAAATCAACAGAAGTTAAATATTGTTTACCGAAACCTAAGTTTATAGGCCGCACACAGGCGGTAAATAGCCATTTCCATTTTTGCCGCATTTATAGATCAAATAAAAGAACGGGCGCGGGAAACCCTGCGCCGCAGGGCAAAGAAAAACTGCCGGGTCAACAGTTTTTAACTTCTGTTGACCCGGCGATTGTGCTAAAATGAACATTGTTTGCAGCGCGCGAAAAACTGACGCATTGTGAATATTGACATATATAATGTTAACAATGTTTTTCCTTTAAGTCAATAATTTTGGAAGAAAGGGGCGGTTTGGCATGTCGGCGGTAACCGATCCTGTCAGGAAGAAAAGCGACATTAAAAAAATGGCCGCCTACTGGCGGCAAAAAGG